>JAIOQG010000010.1 GCA_021413465.1 Alphaproteobacteria bacterium
TGAGCGTGCCGCTGTCGGGCATCTCTTGGCCCGTCAGCATGCGGAACAAGGTCGTCTTGCCCGCACCGTTCGGCCCGATAACGCCGACAATGCCGCCGGGCGGCAGCTTGAAGTACAGATCGTCGATCAGCAGTCGGTCGCCATACGCTTTGTTCAGCGCCGTCGATTCGACCACCAACGACCCCAAACGCGGACCCGGCGGAATGATGATCTGAGCGTAATCGCCCTTGGTATTGTTCGCCTCGGCCAACAAATCCTCATAGGCCCGAATACGCGCTTTTGACTTCGCCTGACGCGCCTTCGGACTGGCCGCGATCCATTCGCGTTCGCGCACCAAAGTCTTGAGCCGCGCTTCCTCGCCCTTGGCCTCGACGGCGAGACGCTTTTCTTTTTGCTCGAGCCACGAGGAATAATTGCCCTCGTAGGGAATGCCTTGGCCTCGATCAAGTTCGAGAATCCATCCCGTCACGTTGTCGAGGAAGTAGCGGTCGTGGGTGACGAGCACGACAGTGCCTTTGTATTCCTTCAGATGATGCTCGAGCCAGGCAACCGACTCGGCGTCCAAATGGTTCGTCGGTTCGTCGAGCAGCAGCAGATCCGGCGCTTCAAGCAACAGCCGGCACAACGCCACCCGGCGCTTTTCGCCGCCCGACAACTTCGACACATCCGCATCGCCCGGCGGGCACCGAAGCGCATCGAGCGCTTGCTCGATCTGACTGTCGAGATCCCACAGCCCTTGCGCGTCGATCGTGTCCTGCAGCTTCGCCATCTCGTCGGCGGTTTCGTCGGTGTAATTCGCCGCGATTTCATTGTAGCGATCGACGACCGCCTTCTTCTTTTGCACCGCCATCATGACGTTGCCGATCACGTCCTTGCTCGCATCGAGTTGCGGCTCTTGGCTCAAATAGCCGATGCGAGCGCCTTCCGCGGCCCAAGCTTCGCCGGTGAATTCCTTCTCCATGCCGGCCATGATCTTCAACAGCGTCGACTTACCGGCGCCGTTCAAGCCGATGACGCCGATCTTCACGCCGGGCAGAAAGGACAACCAAATGTCTTTCAACACCTGCTTACCGCCGGGATAAATTTTACCCAGCTGCTTCATCACATAGACGTACTGATAGGAGGCCATGGTACCGCCGTGTGTTAGGGTACAGCCGTTTTTGACGGGATTGGCGCGGGTTCTAGCGAAGCGTTCACCATCCGGCAAGCTGCGCCATTTCAGCATGAGCGATTGCCTGGGTTTGGGGCAACCGCATAGACTGCACGGACGGCGGGGTTCGCTCGCAAGGGTAAAGGACTGAGCAATTGGGCGCATCGATCTCAGGATTGGGCCGCATCGGCGTCCGCGGCGAAAGCGGTCCGCACCCCGTTTTTGAATCTTTGGCATGCGTCACCTGCCCCGCCCGCAAAAGCGACATCTGCGGCGGCCTCGACAACTTGGAGATTCGTGATCTTGCGGCGGGTTCAAACCGCATCCAATTGAAAGCCGGCGAAACGCTGATTTGGGACGGCGATGTGGCGCAGAACACCTACGTCGTGACACGCGGCACCCTGCGCGCCGCAAAGGCGAGCGATGACGGCCGTCGTCAGATTTTGGATTTCCTCTTTGCCGGTCAGTTTATCGGCATACCCTCAGGCGCCACATACCAATTCAACGTCGAAGCCCTGACCGAGGCCGAAGTGTGCCGCTTCGACCGCCGCAAACTCGAAGAGCTCATGGCCAAGCACCCCGCGGTTGACAAAGGATATCGCTCGGGCACGGCGCGCCAGTTGGAAAGCGCCTACGACCATGCCTATGCCTTGGGCCGGCGTACGGCCATGGAACGCGTTGCGGCTTTCCTCTTGGATCTGCAAGCGTCGGCCTGCCCCAAATCGACAGTGGGGACGCTTAAGCTGCCCATGACGCGCACCGACATCGCGGACTTTCTGGGCCTGACGCTTGAAACCGTCAGCCGGGCCTTCAGCCGCATTAAGACTTTGGGCGTCATCCGCCTTCCTTCGGCCCAGGAGGTCGAAATCAAGGACCCGGAACGCTTGAAGGCCCTTGCAGGCACTGGCGGCTTATGACCACCTTGGGGGCTGTCTGAGACGCAAAACAAGGCGCCCGCAGAGCCATGAGCTACGTTAGCCGCACGCTCGGTTCAAAAGAGAAGATCCTATTCCAGACTGGCTATCACTGGCTTTACTGGCTGGGAACCGCCGTCCTTCTCGCCCCACTCGTTGTTGTGGCGATCATCAGGATTCCTTACGACGGAATTGACTACTTTTATCTCGCACTATGTACATTGCCCTTTCTGTCCGGGGCCTACTATTGGGTTCATGGCATGGCGCTTGAGATCGCTGTCACGAGCGACCGCTTCGTCAAAAAATTGGGTCTCGTGTCGATTGAAACCGAAGAAGTCAGCCTCGACAAAATTGAAGAAGTGAACATCAATGAGTCGATCTTCGGGCGCCTCTTCGGGTACGGAACCGTCGAAGTTCACGGCACCGGCGCGGGCGACATTTCGATCAAGATGATCAACGATCCCGTGCGGTTGCGCCGCGAGATTCAAAGTGCGCGCGAACAGCTCAAGAATAAGGGCGAATAGCCCTTACCACTGCGCCTTCAGCGTCACGTAGCCCGCAACCGCCCGCTCGCCCGCTTCGCCGCCGACGTCTTGCTGATACATCGCGTTCGCCTGCAGCGTCAGCCCGTCGTCGAGCTTAGCGGTATAGCCAACCTCATAATCGGTTTCAGGCGTCGAACTGGCGAGGTTGAGCGTCTCCGTGGAATAAAGGATTTCACGCTCTTCGGTGACGCCGGTCGATGCGTGGATGACGGCCGAGCCCTCCGTGATGTGCAGCGGACGCGACACGGCAAACCCAAGAGAATCCGTCTTCCCGAAAATGCCGGCTTTCGACAACGCCAAGCCATAGGCCTGACTTTGGATATTGGAGTAACTCTGCACCAAGCTGCCGTTAAGCGGCGACGCATCCGTTGCGCCAACGCTCCACGACGCCGATATCTCCCAAGCGTCGCCCAAATCGAACCGCGCCCCAAAGCCGATCGAAGACGTGGCCGCGTCCGACGTCAATGCCAACGCGCCTTGCTCGTATGTTCCAAGCAGACTGTTTTCTTCTTCGGTGCGCGCAGCGCTCAAACCCACAAGACCCCAATCGGCAAACTGCCAACTCAACGCTGCAACGGTGTTTTGCGCCGACCGCACATGCGTCGTGTCTTGCATGAGATCGAACTGCTCTTCGACCGTCAGCACCTCGTCCTCGAACGCTGCGGTCGCATCCTGCTCGCTTGACGCTTGGCCAGCCGTAAACGACACGCCGTTGCCCATATCGAACCGCGCGGCAAGGAACGTCGCGTCGCCCGTCAGCGCGACGAACGGTGAATTCAACGCCGATGCCGACATGAACAACCCGTCATAGGCGTCGCTGGCGGCCAGGTCGAGCTGATTGATGCGGCCTGCAATCGAAGCGTCGCGACCCAAAGTCACGGCAGTGTCCTCGCCGAAATTCGCCGTGATGATGACGTCGCTCAGTTGCGTATGCGTATGCGCCTGCGCCGCAAAGCCTACATTGGCAACGGCATTCGGCGCTTCGTCGGATACGAATCCGCTCACGCTAAATCCGGGCTGCAGCGACGACACATAACGCTTCGACAGTCCGCTTTGCCCCACGACCCCGGCCAAACTCAGCGCGCTCGACGCCGTCGCCGACGACAAGTCCGTCGCGTAGTCGCGGCCATACGCATCGAAGAAGACGAGATTCTTGGCGACCTGCGAATGGCGCAGGCCCTGGGCCAAAACGCCGGAGACGCCGGCGCTGCCGACCTGTCCCGTGCCGCCGAAGCCGCTTGTCGTCGATCCCGACGTCGCCACGCGTTGCGTGCCAAGCGGCGCCAAGGCGGCAGTCAAATTGACCAAACCGCGGCCATAGATCGCGTCGGTGCCCCGGGCACCCAGATCAGTCGCCGATTGCAGCAAAATGCTGACCACTTGCTTGTTCGTGAGATAAGGCGCCGCGCCAAGCACGCGTGCCGCCACGCCCGAAACATAAGGCGTCGCCATCGACGTGCCCGACATCGTCGCGTAGCCGCCGCCCAGATAGGTCGAATAGATGCTTTGTCCCGGCGCGACCAGGAACACGTCTTTGAAACACGTCGTCACGCCGCCGGTCGCCACACAACCGCCATTGCCCGGCGTTTGCGAGAACGACGAGATCACGTTCTGCGCACTGACCGAGCCGACGATCAGCATCCCGCCAACGATGCCCGCTTGCGTCGCATAGGCCGCCGGATATCCCGGTGCCAAACCATTGCCGCTATTGCCGGCGGCCGCAACGACGACCGCGTTGGCAGCCACCGCTTGCTGCAGCGGCGCGATCAACGTGCTCGAAGCGGAACTGCCGCCCAAGCTCATATTGATAACGCGCGCTCCTTTTGTGGCGGCATAGGAAATGCCGCTACCGACCGACGAATAGGATCCGCTGCCGGACGCATCCAAAACCTTCACCGCCAAAAGCGACGCCCCCGGCGCAACGCCGGTGTTGCCGGTGCCGTTGGCGGCGGCCGCAACGATACCCGCGACGTGCGTACCGTGACCATGATTGTCGTCGCCTTGCGCGGCAAGGCCGGGACAAGCGGCACTGCCGCCGAAACAAGTTCCACCCGCCGCGATCCGGCCGGCAAATTCCGGATGATCGAGATCGATGCCGGTATCCACGATCGCCACCAGAATGCCGGCACCCGTCGTATTGCCGGGCGTCGGCGTAGGTGTCGGCGTTGGCGTCGGCTTCGGCGGCTTTGGTTGACGCACGCGCGCATTGGCGCCGACATCGCTCAATTCGCTGTAATCGACCAACCACGCATTCGCGCCGTCCGCTTCCACGGCCTCGCGTTCCGCCACGCCGTACACCCATTGCGCCTGCAACACCGGCCCGGCTTGCGCCACCAACGGCAATGCACTCACGCCAAGTGCAAGCAACGCGATACGAGCGGACAGGGTCATTGGGGGCTCCGGCAGAAAGACGCGTGGTTCATGGGCGCAAAGAAATTTCCCTGCACACTCGGCGTCGATCATGCCTGGCGGCGCACTAACGCTGCGTTCCGATAGAAGCAAAAATTTGACTTAACACCGATCTACGCGGCAACGGGCACATCGGCCCGCCGCCCTCGTGTTCATACGGTTACCAAATCGTTTTCACCGTTGCGAAACCGGCAATCGCCTCGCTGTCGGCAAGACCGCTTAGATTGAGCTGATAGATGGCATTGGCTTGAAACAAAACACCCGGCGCCAGCCGCGCCGTATAGCCCAATTCGAAATCCGTCTCCGGCGTCGCGCTTGCGAAGTCGATGGTTTCCGAGGTGTAAATGATCTCGCGCGATTTCGTCACCCCGGTCGAAGCGACCAACAGCGCCCGGCCGTCGACGACGTGCAGCGGCCGCGAAACGCCCAAGCCGATGGAATCGCCGTCGCCGAACAAGCCGCGCTTGGCCAATGCCACGCCATAGGCTGAGGTCTGCAGATCCGAGACCGTCGCAAACAACCCGCCTGCAAGCGGCGTCACCCGGCTCACGCCCGTGCTCCACGACGCCGATGCAACCCAATCATTGCCCAGATTGGCACGCGCGCCAAAACCCACCGACAGTGTGTCCGCATTCCCGGTCAGCGCCAAAGCCCCGGCTTCGAAACCACCGAACAGTGCATTGCGTTCGTCCGTGTACGCCACAGTCGCACCCGCCATGCCCCAATTCGCAAAGCGCCAACTCAACGAGGCCGTACTGCCCTCGCCCGACGCCACATGCGTCTCGTCGCGGCTCAAACGCGCGCGCGCCTCTTCGGCGGTCAACACCTCGTCGGCGAGATCGGCATTCGACCGTTCCGGCTGAGACACATGGCCAAGCATCAAGGAGAACTGTTCGCCCACGGCAACATCCGCACCGAACAAAGACGCCTCGGCAGCAAAACCCAAATAAGGAGAGTTCATCGCCGTCGCCGACATAAACAAACCGTCGAACGCCTCGCTCGCCGCCAGATCGAGTTGATTGAGCCGGCCTTCCGCACCGGCCTTATAGCCGACCGTGACCGCCGCATCGTCGGTCAACCGCACCGTCATCACCGCGTCGCGCAATTCGGTCGCCAGCGGATTCGTTGAACCCGCGAACGCCACCATATTGCCGTCATCCTCGCTGACGAGACCCGATGCCGAAAAGTCGGCGCCGGCGAACGACACCGCGCGCAGCGCCGGACCGTTCTGCGCCACGACACCGGCAAGCGACGCCGCCCCCGTCGCGAGCGATTGAGTCAAATTCACGCGATAGTCGCGATTATACGCATCGAAAAATACCAAATCGCTGGCCGCGTGCGAACCGCGCAAACCCGCAGCCAATGCACCGCCCAATCCGGAAACGCGAACGTTCCCCGTGCCGCCGCGGCTCCCCGTCGTCGGTCCGGAGGTCGCGATCGAAAGCGAACCGAGCGGCGCGATGGCCCCGGCCGGATTCACAAGCCCGCGGCCGTAAACGACATCCGTTCCAGGCCGGCCGAGATCGATGGCCGACGCAAACAGAATCGATACGACCTGTTGTTGCGTCAGATAGGGCGCCGCGCTCAACACCACCGCTGCCGCACCCGAAATGTAAGGCGCTGCCATCGACGTTCCCGACGCCGTGCCATAGTTCCCGCCCGGCAACGTCGAGAAAATGTTCTCGCCCGGCGCCACCAAAAACACGTCTTTGAAGCAGGTCCGCGCTGCCCCGCGCCCCGTGCAGCCGCCGCTGCCCGGCGTATTCGAGAAGCGGGAAAGTGTCGTCCCATCCGGCCGCAACGATCCCGCGATGATCACGCTTCCGACAATGCCGGGCTGCGTCGCAAACGCCGCCGGAAAGAGCGGCGCCCGCCCATTACCGTCGTTGCCGGCAGAAATCACGATCACGCTTGTTTGCGCCGCTTGCTTCATCGCCGCGATCAAACCGTTATAGTCTGAAGCAAGGCGTGGCAGCGGCCCGCCCAAACTCATATTGATCACTTGCGCACCCTGCGCGGAGGCATACGAAATGCCCTGCGCGATCGCACTGTAAGATCCCGTGCCGTTGGACGAGAGAACTTTCACCGCCAGCAAATCGGCACCCGGTGCCACGCCGGTTTTGCCCGTCCCGTCATTGGCCGCCGCTGCAATGCCCGCCACATGCGTGCCATGGCCGTAGTCGTCGTAGCCCAGCAATGACAAGCCGGAGCATGCAAATGAATCGCCGAAGCACGTCGCACCCGGCGCAATGCGGCCCGCGAACTCGCCATGATCGAGATCGATACCCGAATCGAGAATCGCAATCGTCACGCCGGACCCATCCGATCCGACCGCAAACACGCCGATCCCATTTCCGCTGCCTTGACCCAGAGCACCAAAGTCGACGAGTCCAGACCTGCCGCCCGACGCGAACATCGGCTCCGATGGCGCAACGCCCCAAACCCAGTCGCTTCGCTCGATCTCATCTGCTCGTGCGCCGAGCGGCAAAGCGCTGACGCCAAGAGAAAGCATCGACACTTGCGCCGCAATCAAAAGCGGACGGCGAATTTTTGCAGCAATCATGATGGCGGACCTCGGCTAATTCGAACGGTTCGAAGCCTCGACCTAGTTAAGGCCCGGCTTTCGATCCGCACTATGCCTAAGCAGCCCTTAATGAGCCGTTTGGAAGGCGCGCCGGAGCGAAAAGAAAATCGTAAATGCAAGGTTGAGATGCAGTCGACATCAAGTCGGTGCGACCGCTGTCAAGTCCAGATGGTCGCCGCACGGTCCAAAAACTGGCTGCCGTCCCGATGTCCACAACGGAAGATTGGTGGGCCCGGTAGGACTCGAACCTACGACCAGACCGTTATGAGCGGCCCGCTCTAACCAACTGAGCTACAGGCCCCACCGAGGGCCACGGCTATAGCCCAAAGCCGCGCTCATACGAAGCCCCCAATTTTGTGATCGCCCGTTCATCCCCCAGCAAGCTTTGCCGCGGCTTTCAGCCTTTGTTTCGCCCCGATCCAATCAGATATGATCGCGGTAACTCAGGCTCAAACAAAAAGGGGAACTCCTCATGAATATTCGCGCAATCGCAGCAGGTTCGGGATTGGTCATAGTTGCGGCTCTAGCAGCTGCCGCGCTCATCGGTCCGCGCCAGGGCATTTCCGCACCGGATGGCGCCTTGCCGCGCCTGATCTCGGTATCCGGCATAGGCGAGGTCAAGACGCGGCCCGACATGGCGCTCATCAACACGGGCGTCACAACCGAAGGCGCGACCGCGCAAGACGCGCTGTCGAAAAACAACGCAGCCATGGCGGCCGTGATGAATGCGCTCAAGAACGCGGGCGTCGCGGAAGACGACATTCAAACATCGAATTTTTCGGTGTCCCCGCAATACCCGCCCTATCAGCCGAATCAAACGACGTCGCCCCGCATCAGTGGCTATCAAGTGTCGAACCAAGTCGCGGCCCGCGTGAAGGACTTGGCGAAACTAGGCCCGACGCTTGACGCGCTCGTACGCGCCGGCTCGAACCAGATCAGCGGCATCTCCTTTGACGTCAACGAACCGAAGCCATTGCTCGACAACGCACGCAAGAAAGCGGTCGAAGACGCGCGCGCCAAGGCCGAACTCCTGGCGGCTGCTGCAGGTGTGTCTTTAGGCCGTGTTGTCCAGATCTCGGAATCAGGCGGTGTCATCATGCCGCCCATGCCCATGTATCGCGGCGCCGCGATGGACAAGATGGAGTCGGTGCCAATTGCCGCAGGCCAGCAAACGCTCAGCGCGAATGTGTCGATAACCTACGAGATTCAATAGGGTTACTGCGAAAACCGGCAGGTAACTGGCCCGCTGCTACGTCACAACCACGTGCCGCAAAAGTGAAACCGGAAACGGGTGGGATACATTATCGTCCCACCCGCCCCGATAGGTGCGGTTACGATTGGCGTTCAAGAAAGAACATACCCGCGTGAAGCGACTCTACCTTTCCTTGATGGCGGCACTTGTCCTAGGCGCCACAGCGGTCGCGGCCCACGCGGCATTCGGCGTCAACGACCTCATCCCGCGGCGCGTCATGTTCGGCAATCCCGAACGCACTGCGCCGCTGATCAGCCCCGACGGATCGTTGCTGGCCTTCACGGCGCCGGTCGACGGCGTGATGAATATTTGGGTTGCACCGGTCGACGACCTTGCGGCCGCCAAAGCGGTGACCAAAGTGAAAGGCCGCCCGATCCCGAGATTCGAATGGGCACCCAACGGCACGCATCTTCTCTATAGCCAGGACCAGGGCGGCAACGAGAATTACCACCTCTACGCCGTCGACCTCGCCGACAACACGACTAAAGATCTAACGCCTTACAAGGGCGCGCGCGCCGAACTCATTGCCATGTCCTATCGCCGCCCGAGCGAAGTTCTGGTCGGCATAAACAATCGCGACGAGCGCTGGCACGACGCGTGGCTCATCAACATCGTCACCGGCGACGCCAAGTTGGTCCTAAAGAACGACGGGTTTGCCGCGATCTACGCCGACAACGCACTCAATATTCGCTTGGCCGCAAAACCGGCCAAAGATGGCGCCACCGAATACCTTCGTCGCGCTGGCGCTACTTGGAAGCCGTTCATCACGGTGCAAGGGGACGACGCCTTAACGACCGAACCGTTGTTTTTCGGGCCGGGCAACACGTCGGTGTACATGCTCGACAGCCGCGGTCGCGACAAGAGCGCCTTGATGCTCGTCAACACTCTAACGAAAGCACGCACCCTCATCGGCGAAGCGGCCAAGTCCGACGTCGCCTTCGTCATCAGCGATCCCGTCACAATGGAAGCGCTGGCCTACTCCTCCGAATACGAGCGCATGGAATGGCACCCGCTAAAATCTTCGCTCAAAGCCGATATCGAGTTCCTGGAGAAAAAAGTCACGGGCTATTGGTGGGTGCTAAGCCAATCGAAGGACAACACGCTCTGGACGGTTTGGATCGACACCCCGGGTGAGCCCGTCAAATTCGGACTCTACGATCGCAAGACGCGCGTGCTGACCACGCTGTTCGCGGCCCGGCCGAACCTCGTAGGGGCGCCGCTTCCCAAAATTCACCCCCGTGTCATCAAATCGCGCGACGGCCTGGACCTCGTCTCTTATGTCACGCTACCCAAAGGCAGCGACGGCGATGGCGATGGTGTCCCTGACAAACCCTTGCCGTTGGTCCTCTTCGTGCACGGTGGTCCGTGGGCGCGCGACAGCCTGGCCTACAATCCGCCGGCCGCCTGGCTTTCGAACCGCGGCTACGCCGTACTGAACGTGAATTTTCGCGGCTCCACCGGTTTCGGAAAGTCCTTTGTCAACGCGGGCGACAAAGAATGGGGCGGCAAAATGCACGACGACTTGATCGATGCCGTCGACTGGGCGATCGACAACGGCATCGCGCAAAAAGACAAAGTCGCCATTTACGGCGCCTCTTACGGCGGCTACGCCGCGTTGGTCGGCTTGGCATTCACGCCCGGAAAATTCGCCTGCGGCGTCGATGTTGTGGGCCCATCGAACTTGAACACCATGCTCACGAACATGCCGGCCTATTGGGCGTCGTTTCTCGAAACCTTCAAGCGCCGTGTCGGCGACCCCGCGACCGCGGAAGGCAAGAAAATACTAAACGAACGCTCGCCTCTGTTTCGCGCCGCGAAAATTCAGCGCCCACTGCTGATTGCACAAGGCGCCAACGACCCGCGCGTGAAACCGGCCGAAGCCGATCAAATTGTTCGCGCCATGCAAAAGAAAAACTTGCCCGTGACTTATGTTCTCTACGCCGACGAAGGTCACGGTTTCGCGCGTCCCGAAAACCGGCTCTCGTTCTACGCCATATCCGAAGCGTTTTTGGCCCAGTGTCTCGGCGGCCGGGCGGAACCGTTCGGCGACGATTTTGAAGGCTCGTCGGTGACCGTTCCCGCCGGAAAAGAAAACATCAAAGGCTTGAAAGACGCGCTCGCCCGGCCGTAATGCACGGCTGCTGATTGTTTCGACGAATTCATGCATAATGCGCAGCGTCAAATCAGGTGACCTCCGATGCGCTATGCAACACTTGGATTAGCCCTCGCACTCGCTGCAACCGGCCTCGCCCTAGCACAACCGATACCTGCACCCACGACGGCCGGCGCACCCGCCGCCGAACGCAAACTGATGCCGATAAACTGGGCGGAAGTGCGCGAGGCTGTGCGCTCGCAACGACTCGTGCGTGCAAAACTACCGAAATTGTCGTTCGCGGCGGACGCGCTGCAACCGTCGCTGCCGATGCTTCTGCCGGTCGAGCAACGCATCGTCGCCGCCGCCGTCAGCGTGTTTCCGCAACAAGATTCCTATTCGGCGTCGATGCGCATGGGTGACGTCACGGTGGAAGTGCATGGCGAACGCCGGGCCGCGGTCCTAAATGCCAACGACCCGATGCTGCGCCTCATGACGTCAAAGAACACGGCGCGCCTGACCGCTGCCAACGTCGCTTTCGCGCTCGACAAAACCGAAGGCGGTTTCGATTTGACGTTCGGCCGCTTCGGCGCCGCCTATCTCGTGTCGATCGAGTGCCGCAATCCGGAAGAAGAACGTTGCGTAAAACCCGACTTCATTCGCGCGCTGGCTGAAAGCATGGGTCTGTTCGGAAAGGACGCCCCGTAATGCGCAACCTGCTCATCGTCCTCATCCTCGCTGTCCTCGCCTTCTTCGCGTGGATATTCTTCGCCAAGTGCGATGCTAAATTTTCCTGCACCCTAGATCAGGCCTTTCCGCCCTCCGAGCCGCCGCAACCGCCAACGCCGCCAGTGGAACCGCCGCCTCCGGTGGAACAACCGCCCGCCGAACCACCACCGGCTGAGCAGCCGCCTGCAGAGCCGCCACCTGCAGAGCCTCCCGCACCACCAACGCCGCCGCCAGGCGAACCACCGCTGAAAGACCCGACCGGCGCCACATTCTCCTATGAACCGCCGGGCGAATTGCTCACCAACAGCGGTCAAGGCGTGAAGTCCGACACGATCTATGCACCCGGCATGCGCTTTCCGCTGGAGACCGCACCCGCCTATCCCAACAGCCAAGTCTATGGCCACGGCGGCGGCTCGGGCCCCGCCGGAAGCCAATGCAACGTTGCGAACTACAGCTATCCGTGGCGCGACGACTTTTGCGAAAAGCGCAGCTGGGACACGCCGATCTGTCCCTCCGCCAAGGGCCACCAAGGCCAAGACATTCGTCCCGCGACCTGCAAGAAGGGCCTTCATTGGGCTGTCGCGGCCGAAGCGGGGCAAATCACCAACATCGGCAGCTACACGGTCACCCTCACCGCCGACAGCGGCATCCGCTACCGCTACCTCCACATGAAAATGGACGCGCTCGCCGTCGCCTTGGGCGCCAAAGTGGCGCGCGGAGAACATCTGGGTCTGGTGTCGGACGATTTCGGCGGCGCCGCGACGACGATCCACCTGCATTTCGAAATCAAAACGACCGTGGCGCTGCCAGACGGCACAAGCCAAATCCACTTCGCGCCGCCTTACACGTCTCTCGTCGACTCGTACAAGCGTCTGTTGAAAGGCGCTCCGTAACGCCGGCGCATCAAAGTTCGATCACGGTGGCCTTGAGCAACCCCGCACCGGGTTGCTCGGCCCAATGCTTGTCGTTGAGCACTTTCCCGTTCAAGCGCACGCGCGTGACCGCGGTCAGATCGAGATCGGCGTAAAGCCACATCGCTTCGTTCATGCGCCCGAGCGCAACGACGCCGTCTTCCGGAAAGCCGCTATCGGGCGGTCCGTAAACGCCGGCAGCGCCCACATTGGTATCGACGGCCGGCGACCACAATGCCTCGCCCACGGTTGGCGAATGCACCACGAAACACTGGTTCTCAAGCGCGCGCGCCTGTGCACCCACGCGCACGCGATGATACCCTTGCAGCGAGTCCGTGCAACTCGGCACCAGGATAATCGCAGCCCCGGCGTCGGACATCGCGCGCGCGATCAACGGAAACTCCGCGTCGTAGCAAATCGCGACGCCGAACGTGCCGGCACGCGTTTGAAACACGTTGATCTCGTGCCCGCCGCGTATGTGCCACTGCTCGCGCTCGAAGCGCGTCATGATCAATTTTCGCTGCTCCGCTATGCCGCCGTTAGGTGAAACGATGCGCGCCACATTGAACGGCGTCCCCGCGCCATCGCGCTGCGGCAGGCTCGAGGCAACGATGTAAACATCGTGGCGTCGGGCAAGATCGACATGAAGCGCATCGACCTTTCCCCGCAGATCGCCGACGAAATCGATCGAATACTGCAGATCGCTCCACACTTCTTGCGCCGCAATTCGCGCCAGTTCCATGGCGCCGTATTCGGGGAACAACAAAAGCCGCGCGCCCTCGCCCGCCGCCTCCGAAACCCATTGCGAAATCTTCGCCTCATAGGCGGCCCAAGACGCAATCGGATCGATCGGATACTGCGCCGACGCAACGCGTACTTTCATGGCGCCAGCCTCTTCGTCCAAAATTGCATCTCTTTGCGAGTCTCCACTGTGCCGCCCACTTCCTTCCAAGCCATGGAACAAAGCAACCCCTCGACCGGAGCATAACCGCGCTTGCACCAAAACGCGTCGAGCGGAACATGGTCCCTCGGTCGCGCGGCATGACCGGCGTCGCGGACCACAGCGCAAAACGCCGCCACCGATGCACCGCATCGCAGCGCGTGAGCCTCGCGCTCTTCGAAAAACCGCACGCCGATGCCTTGCCCGCGATAAGTGGACTTCAGCACCGACTCGCCGAAATAGAAGATGCGGCTCATATCCGCCCCCTGCGCCCGGAACGGCGCAGTCACATCGTCCATCTGCGACGCCAGGGGCGCGGCCGTCGAAGCCCCAACCACCGTGTCATTGTCGAATGCCCCGACGACGACCGCGTTTTGTGACGCCGCAAACGAGCCGATATAGCGCGCCTCACTCTCCAGATCCCCGTCGTAGAGATAAGGGAAGTCGCGAAACACTTCGATCCGAAGCCGCGCAACATCGGGCAAGTGCCGCCTCAGCGCGTCTCCGGTCAGCGCCTCGACGCGCAGGGCGCTCATCCGACGACCTGTGCCATCCAATCGTTCAAATTGTAATAGGTGGTCACGCGCGTAATTAGTCCGCCCCGCACCTCGAAAAAGGCTCCCGCAGGAAGCACATAGCTTTGCCCGCTGGCGGGCGGCAAACCCTCTTCGGTCGAAAGATATGTTCCGTGCACCACAAACTCCGCCGCCGCCCGCGCGCCGTCGGGACTTGAGAGCACGACGATGTTGCGCAACGCCTCGCTGTAACAGCGGTCCATATGCGCGATAAACGCCGCGAACAGAGCTTTTCCTTTCCGCGTCTCGCCTTGATTGACATCGTGAACGACGTCCTCGGCGAGACAAGCCAGCATCCCCGCCGCGTCGCGCTCATTGAACGCGGCGTAGTATCTCGCAACAAGTTCCTCGGTAGCGGCGCGCATATGTGTGTCCTATTCGATGATCGAAAACTTGCCCGTGGCCTGATCGAGCATTTCCAGCTTTCCCTCAAAAATACTGAACCGCGCGCCGGCAAGCTTGAGTTGGCCGCTTCGCACCGCCTCCGCCACGAACGGGAATGTCATCAATCGCTCGAGCGAGACGCGGATAGACTCATGTTCCAGTCGATCCTGGTCGTCCGCGCCCACCCGCTGGCGCGCCACGTCAAGTAAATTGATCCACTGCTTCAGAAAGACCGCGTCTTGAACGCCCTTCGTGTCGATGGCGGCACGAACGCCACCGCATCGCGCATGCCCCAGCACCAGGATGAGACCGACATTAAGATAGCGGATCGCAAACTCGATCGCCGTGCTGGTGCCCTGAAGGCCGTCGCCGGCCCGGAACGGCGGCACCAAATTGGCGACGTTGCGGATCACGAATAAATCGCCGGGCCGCGCGTCGAAAATCGACAACGGATCGACGCGGCTGTCGCAACAGGAAATAACGCAGACACCCGGAGACTGCCCTTCGTTCAGGCCTTCGTACAGTTCGCGATGATTGACCCAGCCCGAGCGAAACCGCCGGTAGCCTTCAATAAGTTGATCCACGGATCCAGCCGACCTCCAACCAAGAACGGCGCTGGCATAATTCGTGTTGGCGCACTTGTCGAGGCGCGGAAAACCCTAGTCCGGTTTTGCTTGCTTCTTTTTGCAGGCGTCCGTGTCCTTATCGGCATCCTCGCAATCGAGCTTCTTATCGTCGGACGAACCTGCGACCGTTCTAACCGCCCCCGCGGCCACATCGACCGTCGTTCCCACCACGGTTGTCGTAACGCTAACTGCCGTATCGACGATAGCGATCGCCGCGCATCCCGACAGCGTCAAACCCAGCAATAGGCAACCCGCGACAAGAACGAATGGACGCATTTTGGCTGACTCCCGAACAGGCGAACCGGAGTGAACAACGCGCCCGCCACCGGGTCAACTGCGGCGCCGCATTTACTTCGTTGCCTCGGCATCGCTCAGGCGCCAAGGCGGAAAACGCCGAATTTCCCCAGCCTTGTAAAGACAGATCCTATTGCCGGTCGGGTCGCGAAGATACGCTTCACGCCACTGCCACGTTTGATCGACGGGATCGGCCTCGAACTGCAATCCCGCCCCCTTCAGGCGCGCGACCACGTCGTCCAGCTGGTCGTTTTCGAAGTAAATCGTGGTTTCGTTGCCGCCGCGCGCGGCCGCGTTGAGATGGAGCGAAAACGTCGATCCGCCATCCGGGCACTCGAACCTCGCGTAGTGGTCGTTGCGCACGATCAATTTCAAGCCGAGCGTGCGGTAGAACGCGATCGAGGGCGCCAGTTCTCGAACCGAAACGGTCACCTGATTGAGCCGCATGTTTGGAACACCCCTGCCGTGCGTGTATGAAATGGCGCCGGGAATCATAGCAGATACGACCACGACGCCGGCACCCCGCATCCGTCACCGCGAGCCCAAATGATAATCCCATTCGAACGTTTCGGCGCGATCCATGACAAAACCCTAGGCCTGTCATGGACTACGAAAGCACTCTCCGAAGCATCCGCGCGCCGCAGTGACACGTTGAAGAAAGCCAATGTCGGCGCCGGCGCAACCGTCGCCATCGTCCATGGCGGGACCGCGCATTTTTTCGCCGACCTGTTCGCCGTGTGGTCGTGCGGCGCCGCTGCCGCTTGTCTCGATCCTGCGCTAACGCCGTCGGAGCGCGACAACGTAATCGCATTCTGCAAACCGGCGGTCGTATTGGACGATGATGATCGCATCGCGCAAACCGCCCATCGTCCGCAACTGCGTGACAGTCAGTCGCTCGACGACCCCGCACTCATCCTCTTCACGTCGGGAACGACGGGCGCACCGAAAGGCGTCGTCATCTCGTTTCGCGCTCTTCTCGCGCGCATAGCGTTGAATCAATACGAGATCGGCACCCCAACCCTCGCACGCACGCTCGTCACGCTGCCGACCCATTTCGGCCACGGCCTCATCGGCAACGCGCTCACCCCCCTGATGTCGGGCGGCGACATCGTCCTTGCGCCGCGCGGCCTCGCCTTGGCGCAAGGTCTGGGATCGCTGATCGACCAGAACGGCATCACCTTCATGAGCTCCGTGCCGTCGCTATGGCACATGGCCTTGCGCCTGAGTTCGAAACCGCAAAGCAACGCGCTCAAGCGCGTCCATGTCGGCTCCGCGCCACTATCGGCAGCCCTTTGGTCGCGCATCGCGCAATGGACGCAATGCGACGTCGTGAATTGCTACGGCATCACCGAAACCGCGAATTGGATCGGCGGCGCCTCCTCGCGCGACCACGCGCCCGTGGACGGATTGATCGGCAAACCCTGGGGCGGCACGGCAGGCGTGAAAGTTGCGGACGGCACCATCCAAACCCAAGGCGTTGGCGAAATCGTTGTGCAAACGCCGGCCTTAATGAGCGGCTATTTGCATCGCCCCGACCTCACCGCGGCAGTGTTGCACAACGGGTGGTACGCGACCGGCGATCTTGGCGAAGTCGACGCGGCGGGCAACATCCGCCTGACGGGTCGCGCCAAAGATGAAATCAACCGCGCGGGCTTCAAAGTCCAACCGGCCGAACTCGACATGCTGCTTGAAAGCCATCCCTCCATTGCCGAAGCGTGCGTTTTCGGCATTCCCGATACCGTCAGTGGCGAAATCGTTGCCGCCGCCGTGCGCCTCGCCGCCGATGCAAACGAAGACGCCAACAGCCTGCGCGATTGGTGCATGAAGCGTTTGCGCCGCGAAGCGACGCCTGAGCGTTGGTTCTTCGTCGACGACATTCCCAAAACCGCGCGCGGCAAAGTCAGTCGCGACGTCGTCCGCAACACGCTGGTCAAAAAGACATGATGCAAAGACCGCAAGGCCGCCCGCTCACGCTCTCGACCGAACGCTTCGTCGTGCGCAGCCTAACGCCCGCCGATGCCTCCGACCGCTGGTGCAATTGGTCGGCCGATCCCGATGTCATGGGCCCGCTCAATGTGCCGGCCAATCGCATGACCAAGGATCAACTCGCGCGCTATATCGCAGGCCACGACAACGATCGCCTTTACTTGCTTGGCGTCTTCACAAAAGCCATGAACCAGCACATCGGCTTCTTCATGATCGAACTGGGAAAACTTCACGCGACTGCGGGCTTCAACCTCGTCATCGGCGACAAGCATTTTTGGGGCAAGGGCGTTGTGAACGAAGTCCGCGCCGCCCTTCTCGACGAATTCTTCGAGCGCCGGGGTGTCGAAAAAGCCTACGGCACGCCGCTCGCCCGCAACTTCCCGGCCGTCTTCAATTACAAAGCTCAAGGCTGGAAACTCGAGGGCGTCATGCGCGGCCAATGCAAATCGGTCGTCGACGGCACGCGACTCGACCAGTATCACTTCGGCATGCTGCGCGATGAATGGCGCGCCCGCAAAGGAGCTACATCATGAGCGCGACATCGCTAGCGCGCAAACTCCTCGCCGAGACGTTGGCAATCGGCCTAAGCGATCTGCCCTCAAACCCGCGCATCGGCACGATCGAGCAATGGGATAGCCTTGCTCACATGCGCATCCTGCTCGCCCTCGAAGAGCTTATCGGAACGCCGCTCGACCCCGACACCGCCGTAACGATCGAAAGCCTCGAAGACATCGCCCGCGTCATCGAGCGCTATCGATAAACCCTCACGGCCTCATGAACATGTAATCCGTATCCGGATCGATATTGTCCGCCGCAGCAAGTATCTCTTTGCGGACATCGGCCACGCTGCGCCTTTCGAGCATCGACGTGATCGCGAGCGACAACAATGTGCGCGCAACGGCGTCCGGATCCTGCCCCTCGACCTTGGCAGCCGCCAGCGCCGCGGCAAAATGCGTTCGCGCAATCCCTCCGGCGCTCATCGTCCCATTCCCTCCCGTCTCGCCCAACATCGCGGAGCGCCATGGCCCCCGCGTTGATCCAGATCAGCCCGGACCTTAACCAAGCGCCTTTGACCTGCCGAGTCGGGCACGCTAGATGACCCGCCATGACGCAAATCGAAACGCTTTTCCCGACGAAAATTTATCGCACTCAACTGACCGGCGCCGGCGCGAAACGCCTGAATGGCGACCTCCTCACGGCGTGCCGGTCGATCGCAAGGGACGACAACGCCGGCCAGGAATGGTGCCGCGCCAACGCCTATGCGGGCTACACCTCCTATTCTTCGCTGAACGATCTCACCGTCCGCGCCCCGCAATTCGCCGACCTCGAACGGCAAATCGACACCCATGTCGCAAACTTCGCGCGCGAACTTCACTTCGACCTCGGCGGCAAGAAACTCAAGCTCGACAGTATCTGGATCAACATTCTCAAACCCGGCGGCGTCCACACCGCCCACATTCACCCGCACAGCGTCATCAGCGGCACCTATTACGTCGCGGTCCCCAAAGGGTCGAGCGCCCTCAAACTCGAAGACCCACGCCTCGGCTTTATGATGGCCGCACCGCAAAAAAAATCAAAAGCGCCGCGCGACGCGCAAAATTTCGTCTACCTCGACCCCGCGCCCGGCACGATCGTCCTGTTCGAAAGTTGGTTGCGCCACGAAGTGCCGCCAAACCAAGCCCGCGAAGATCGCATCTCGGTCAGCTTCAACTACGCCCAAAGTTAAACAGCTTTCAGGCGATACGCCGCCAAGCGCTCGTAGTCCCCGCGCGCACGCTCGGCGACGCGCTTCAGGTCGTCCGGCAGATCCTCCAACCGCGCACGCGGGCGTGGCGCAGAAAACCCTGTCGAGCGCTCGACCGCCGCGTACCATGCCGGCGCCCAAACGCCGTCGCTCGCGCGCGCACCGGCCGGCCACTTCAGCATCGCTTCCGAAAACGCAATGCCGAGCCCGGCACACAAAGCGCTCAACACGCCGCGCGGATCGGCCAACACGTCGAACGAATCGATCACCGGCGGCGCGCGGCCCAACCGCTCGGCCTCGCGCTCGAACAGCTCGCGCTGCTGCGGTACGCCGATCTCGTCGAGTGTCGCAGACCCGCGCACCTCCGCGTAGGACAGCAACACGTCCTCCGGCGCGCGGATCAAAAAGGCGCTGCGTACGCCCGCCGTCCAATTGCGCCCGATGTCGGGCAACATGTGATGCGTCATATGCTTTTGATAGAACACCCGCCGCCCATCGGGCACCGCACCCGTCAACGCATCGGCGACCGCACGCCAATCCGTGGACTGAGACGCCAAAACCTCTTCGCGCATCGGATGATCGGCACCCGTCGCCGCAAGGTAAGCCGCATAGAACGGCTCATCGACAACAGCCGTATCAGGCCGGTTCTCGAACGACCGCATCATCGCCGTCGAAATGTTGCGCGGCCCCGACCACATCGCAATGCGTATCGCCTGATCGCTCATGCCCGCAGCCCTGCCGCTAGTGAATCTTTCAGTCCCTCGTAAAGCGCCCGCAACCGTGCCGTCACCGGACCCGGCAACGCCGCAGGCAACGACCGCCCGTCGATCGCGTTCACCGGCGTCAGCCCGCCGAACGTGCCGGTGACGAAGGCTTCTTGCGCGCCATACACATCTTCAAGCGTGAAATTGCCGAGCCTAAGTGGAATGCCGTTCTCGCGCGCCAGCGTAATCACGTTGCCGCGCGTGACGCCGTTGAAACAAAACTCGCCGCTCGACGTGCACAGCACGCCGTCGCGCACAAAAAAGAAGTTCGTCGCATTGCAACTCGACACAAAACCGGCAGGATCGAGCATCAACGCTTCGTCGGCGCCTTTGTCGATCGCCTCGATCAACGCCCGGATCAAATTCAACCGCGAATGCGAATTCAAACGCATGTCGAACATGTGCGCCGGCGTACAGCGGATCGACGATGTCGCAAGCGCAAGTCCCCGTGTCGCGACCGCGGGGCTCGGCACCTTGTGCTCGGCCACGATCACGATGGTGGGTGCGCCCGCCGCATTGCGCGGGTCCTGGTTGACGGTCTTTTTCGGCCCGCGCGTCACCATCAAACGCAAATGCACGCCGTCCGTCATCGCGTTCGCATCCAGCATCTTCCACAGTGCCGCTTTGACCTCATCGCGCGACAACCCGATATCGAGCGCGATTTCCTTCGCGCCCCAAAAAAGCCGGTCGAGATGCTCTTCCAAAAACACCAACGCGCCCTTGTGCAAGCGCACGCCTTCCCAAACGCCGTCGCCCAAAACGAAACCGGCATCGAAGATCGAAACCTTCGCTTCGCCCCGCGGCACCAAAGCGCCGTTCAAATAGATCAGCACGCGCTCATTGCGCGGGTCGGCGGCGTAATCCTGACTTCCGGCCATCTCTCACGGACCTCAAAACGGAACCAAAATCGGGGAGCCCCACAAACCGTAACAGCGTAGCACTGGCTGATTTCAGCCAAAAATGCCGCAATGAAAATGTAACATATCTAGCTTCGTACACCGAAATCTGCATGCCCACAGTCGGCGCGAACAAAAATCGAACAAGCAACTGCAATGTTCAATCACGCGTCGAACACCGCTTCGAACGAAGTCGCGAATGCGTGGGCCTTGGCGCTGGATCGCCGGCTTCTTCGGCACGCCGCGACAGATCCACCATGCGCGCGGCACTACGGCTCGGCAGTAAGACGCGGCTCTCTCCAATAGCTCGGCGCCACGCCGGTCAGAGCGAACACGCTTCTGGACATATGCGCTTGATCCGCAAAACCGCACTCGGCCGCGATGGTCGCCATCGACTTTCCTGTCCCCGTAATCTCCAGCCAGGCCCGGCGGCTTTTAAGCTCAAGCCGAAACGCGGAGGCGGACACCCCGAACACGCGGCCAAAGCCACGCGATATCGTTTCGGGAACAAGACCGTGCTGATCCGCCCATTCGGACAAGCACGCCGCGCGACCGGTCGCGAGTTCGGATGCCAGATGATCCGGCCAATCGGCGCACTGTGGCTGCAACGGCGATTGCGCTTCGACGTCGCGTTCGACGAGCGCGCACGCTTCATGCACGTCTTTTTCGGCTGTCCTCACCAAGAGGTCCAAGTCACTCGATCGGTAGCGTCCACCCAAACTGCCGTCGTAGCGCCATGGCAATCGCAGAACTTCTAAAGTGTCGGTACGCAGCGCATTTGCGTGCGCATCCAATGTCGGCTGGACAAGTATGTCGCCGGCGGCAACGATGTGGCGGCCCCCGTAACTCGCCTGTTCGAAGGCGCCCGAAACGGCGATGAGAAGATACGCCTCATGGTGACGATGCCGCGGCTCGACCCTTGGCCCGCTGACTCTCTCGCGGCCCGGCTTGATCGATCGCAATAGCGAACGCGTTGGGGCAGCGCCGCCACTGCGCCCATGGAGAATTGTCATCTCGCCATGTTAGCGCCGCCTCACCCTTGGCAGAAGCAGGCCAGCCTTGCGCCAGCGATCACGTCTTCGTCAAAACGGACACGGTTCGAAGTCAAATTCGTTCAAGAGCGTTCCATGGCCTTTCGCGTAGAGATGGGCTGCAACAAAGTGAACGATAAAGCCATGTCCCACCTGACCCGCCGGAACTTTGTCGGTGCCGCTCTCGCCATCGGCGCGCAACTGGCTTGGAGCAACGGCCGTGCCGCACCCTCCGGGGCTGCGTGGCGCGAACGTCGCGACTTGTTTCCCGAAGGCGTCGCGTCCGGCGACCCGCACCCCGACAGCGTGATCTTGTGGACGCGCCGGCCGTTCGAGAGCGGCAGCAGCGGATCTTTGCTCGTGGAGGTGTCGGAAGACGAAGCCTTCACCCGCGTCGTCACGAAATCGACGGCAAAAGTCTTCGCCGATGCCGATTGGACCTGCCGCGTTCTGGCCGCCGGGCTGAAACCTGCCCAGGAATATTGGTATCGGTTCAGCGACGACGACGGCAACGGCAGCCGGGTGGGCCGCACGATCACGGCACCGTCGCCCGACGATCCACGTCCCGTGCGCTTCGCCTTCGTTTCGTGTCAAAGCGTCAACGAGGGCGTTCAGCTCGCCTACCGGCGCATGATCTGGGAAGACAGGCGCGCCGCACCCCGCGACAGGCTGGGCTTCGTTCTGCATCTGGGCGATTTCATCTACGAAGTCGTCGAATATGCCGACGAGGTCAAAACCCGATATGATCGCACCATCTTCGACATCGGCCGCATTCCCGATAGCCGAAAAGTTTCAAATTTCCACGTACCGACGACGCTTGAGGGCTATCGCGTCGTTTACAAAGCGCATTTGCACGATCGCGACATCCAAGATGCGCGCGCCCGCTTCCCGTTCGTCTGCATCTGGGACAATCACGAATTCTCTTGGCAAGGGTGGCAGAGCAACGTCAAATTCGGCAAGACCGTCGAAAATGCGCAGCCGCTGAAAGTCGCCGCCAATCAAGCCTGGTTCGAATTCATCCCGGCTCGCATCGAAAGACCCTCCGGCACGTCGCTCGAACGCTTTGACGGCCCCCATGTGGTAAAGGCACCGATCCAAAAATTCGACGACGATGGCCTCGGCATCGAGCCTAACAATCTGACCGCGATCAACAGTCTGAAAGCCTATCGCGCGCTTCGTTATGGCAACAATGTCGAGCTGATCATCACCGACATGCGCAGCTACCGCATGCAAGACCAGATCGGGCGGCCCGAAGCCGATCCGCTGACCGCAGAGGTGGACTTCTATCCGCAAGACGCGATGGAGATCATCGACGCGGGACGAAGTTACAAAGGCGGCAACCCGCCCGCGGAGATCGTATTCGGCAACGTGCGCGTTCCAAATTTCCGCAAGGACGCGGCGCCGTTTACGATCTTGGGAAAGACACAGCGCGAATGGTTCAAACGCGCGCTGTCGGACTCCAAAGCGAAGTGGAAAGTTTGGGGGGCGTCCATGGGCACGCTGGACTGGCGCCTCGACCCGCAGAACCTTCCGCCGGGAATGGGTGCCTGGCCGAGCAAATCCTACGGGAGCCTCGCCAGCGGAGACTTCGGGTCGGCCTACAGCGAGCGCGGCGAAATCTACGATCACATAAGGCGCGAAGGCATCACCGGATTTGCAACGGTTTCCGGCGACCGGCACAGCTTTTGGGCCGGTTACGCCGCCAAGTCATTGCCCCCCGAACCCTTCGAGCCCGTGGGCGTCGCGTTCATCACGGGTTCGATCTCGGCGCCTGGTTCGGTCGAAGCCTGGGAGCACTCCTTCCCGAAGGATCATCCTCTGCGCCCGATCCATCTGGCCGATCGTCCGGGCAGAGATCGTCCCGAGGCGACGATCAATTTGACCATGCACCATGGCGTTCGCAGCGCGATCGAATATGCGAAGACGGGCGACATCGCGGCAGCGCGCGCACTCAGAAATCCCGACGTCGCGCCGCACCTCGAATTCATCGACTTGGGCGGCCATGGTTACGCCGTCGTCACCGCCGGGACCGACAGCCTGGAGACCGAATTCGTTTGCATACCGCGCCCGATCGCCCCAACCCAAGCCGCCGACGGCGGCCCCTTACGCTATCGCGTGAAGCATCGGGCAAAGCTTTGGCGCCAAGGCGAAGCGCCGAAGCTGATCCAAACAGTTCTGGAGGGCGACGCACGCCTCTCCGTGTAGCGACAATCCGCGTTTATGGCGGACCCAAGCACGGAAGGACGAAATCTTGCGGCTCTGCATCGCGTGCTCGTGGTCCGCATCGCCACGAAGAGCGCCGCCGTCTGCGGCACGCCGATGCCGTTCGCTGCGGCCGGCGCACTTTACAATCAAAACGCTTGCGTCCGAAAATAAGCCTTCGCGACCTCCAGAAACGCCCGCACATTTGCCGAGCGCTGGCGGTTCGCCGGGTACACGAGGTTCACCGGCACCGGCGGCGGCGCAAACTTGTCGAGCACGCATGTAAGCCGCTTCTCGGCGATGTGATGTACGACCTGATAACTCAACGCGCGCACGATGCCGAGCCCGTTGATCGCCGCTTCGATTGCAGCCGTCACATCGTTCGTCAACAGCCGCGGCTCGAACCGGATCGCCGCCCGCCCCGGCCCCGCAAAGCGCCATTCGTTCGACGCCGACAACACGTCGAACGCAATCAAATCGTGATCGTGCAAATCGGTGATCGCTTTTGGCGTGCTGCGCGCCGAAAGATAGGCGGGGCTCGCCACCAAAACACGCCGCACCTCCGCCACCCGCTGCGCATGCAAGGCGCTATCGGCAAGATCGGCAATGCGCACCGCGACATCGATCCCTTCGTCGACGATGCGCACGACGCGGTCCATCAAGCTTAAACGCACATCGAGTTTGGAATGCTTGCGCAATAACGTGGCCACGATCGGCGCCACATGCATCCGCCCGAACACAACCGGCGCCGCGACCACCAACATGCCGTGCGGCTCGGCGCTCTCGCCGCGCAACGACCGCGCCGCGTCGTCGAGCTCGCCGACCGCAAGCCGGCAGCGCTCCAAATAGCTGCCGCCCTCGTCGGTCAGCGCGACCGAACGCGTCGTGCGTCGGAACATCGGCACGCCGAGCTCCTCCTCCAGCGCCGCAATCGCCCGCGACGCCGCCGTCGGCGACACCCGCAATGCCCGCGCGGCCTCCGCGAAGCTGCCCTTGTCGGCCACCATGATGAAGGTCCGAAGAATGTCGAGCCGGTCCAGGACTATATCCCCCTGCGCAATAATGAAGTGCAAGATCAGTCCATTATCACAAAACCCGGCAAGAGCCATGTTCATGGGGCACGACGCATTCCGCGCCGCACTCAAGGAGAAAGCCAATGTCCCGCCTCACCATCCCGACACGTGACGAAGCCCCCGCCGCCTCGCAACCCTTGCTCGACGCCGTCGGCAAGCAGCTCGGCGTCATCCCGAACTTGTTTCGCCTCGTAGGCTTGAGCCCGGCGGCGCTTGAAGGCTATCTCGGGTTCAACACGGCGCTCGGCAAAACGCTCGACGTCAAAACCCGCGAGCGCATTGCGCTCACCGTGGCGCAAGTCAACGGCTGCGACTACTGCCTCTCGGCGCACAGCTACCTCGCCACGAACCTCGCGAAACTCGACGTCGCCGAAATCGCCTTGAACCGCAAAGGCCATTCGAACGACGCCAAAGCCGACGCCGCCGTAATTTTCGCCCAGAAGGTGGCAACCGCGCGCGGTAAAGTCAGCGACGCCGACATCGTAGCCGTAAAGGCCGCCGGCTTCACCGACGCCCAAGTCGTCGAAATCGTCGCCAACGTCGCGCTCAACGTCCTGACGAACTTCGTCAACAACGTCGCCGACACGGCCATCGACTTCCCGGTCGTGCACGCCCGGGCGGCGTGAACGCTACGCCGCTTAGGCCGAACGCGCGGCGGGGACTCGCCCCGCCGTGGCGTTCGTCTGCCGCCGGGCGATGAACGCGTTGAAGATCTCGCGCGCTTCCGGCGACTGCACGCGCTCGGCCAACACTGCGGCCTCCTTGCGAATGCGTGCAATCAGCGCATCGCGGTCGCGCATCAAACTCTTCGAAGCGATCAAAGCACCGATCGGTGCCCCCTTCAGCGACGCGCACGCCTGGCGCGCGGCCGCAGCAACCTGACCCGTGGGCAGCGCCGCATTCGCCAGACCCAGAGCGACGGCCTCCTTGCCCGTGAACGCATCGCCGAGCGCAAACATGGCGAACGACTTCACATGCCCGATATGCGCCGGCATCAAGACGGACGACGCGGCCTCCGGCACGATACCGAGCCGCGCAAACGGCGCCGACAGCTTCGCCTCTTCCGCGATATAGATCAGATCGCAATGCAACAGCATCGTTGTGCCGATGCCGATGGCCGAGCCGTGCACCGCCGCCACGATCGGCTTTTGCGTCAGCGCCAGCGCCTCCATGAACTGCACCGCGCCCAACTCCTGCGCCCCCATCGAGGCGCGCACGAAATCTTCCATGTCGTTGCCGGCCGTGAACAAATCGCCCTCGGCCGCGAACAGAATGGCGTGCACCGCCGGATCGCGATCGGCTTCCTTCAGCGCCGCAATGGCCGCCGCATACATCTCGCGGTTCAATGCGTTCTTCTTTTCCGGCCGCGCGAACACGATCTCCATCACGCCGTCGACGATAGTCGCCTTCAATGATTTGCTCATCATCAATCCTCCAAAGCAGAAACATGCGCGAGCCAGCGCGCGATCACCGCGATCTCGTCCTCGCTGAAACCTTTGAGTAGCGCCGCGTTCAACGCCTGCGCCCGCCGCGCCGCCTCTTTGCGCCGATCGCGCCCGAGCCGCGTCAACTGCAGCCGCGCCGCGCGCCCGTCGCCCTCTTCCTCCGACCGCTCGACAAACCCCGCCGCCACCAAACGCTGCACGAGCCCCGACGTCGCCGACTGCCCAAGCGCGAGCTTCGCGCCCAGCTCCCCGATCAAAAGCCCGTCATCGTCGTCGAACGAAAACAAAGCCCCCGACTGCGTGCCCGTAAGCCCCAAATCCGCCAATCCCGCATCAAGCCGCGCCACCACACGCCGGTACGCGCGCGACAAAAGCCAATTCATGCGGCGGCTGGGATGCGTCATGGCTAGAGCGAAACACAACTACATCGCATGCGCAATAACTAAATCGTATACGATGTAATTGACGTTACGGCGCGCAAAGAAAAAGGCCCGGAGCGAAGTCCGAGCCTTTGATCTTCGAAGCAGCAAGCTGCAGCTAGTTATCCAAAAAGCTCCTGAGCTTCCGGCTCCGGCTCGGATGCTTCAGCTTCCTGAGCGCCTTCGCCTCGATCTGGCGAATACGTTCGCGCGTCACCGAGAACTGCTGGCCCACTTCTTCGAGCGTGTGGTCGGTGTTCATGCCGATGCCGAAGCGCATGCGCAGTACGCGCTCTTCGCGCGGCGTGAGTGACGCCAAGACCCGCGTCGTCGTCTCGCGCAGGTTCGATTGGATCGCCGCATCGATCGGCAGGATCGCGTTCGTATCCGGGATGAAATCGCCCAGATGCGAATCTTCCTCATCGCCGATCGGCGTTTCGAGGCTGATCGGCTCCTTCGCGATCTTCAACACCTTGCGCACCTTTTCCAAAGGCATCGCCAATTTCTCGGCGAGTTCTTCGGGCGTCGGTTCGCGGCCGATTTCGTGCAGCATCTGGCGCGACGTGCGCACCAGCTTGTTGATCGTCTCGATCATGTGGACCGGAATGCGGATCGTGCGCGCCTGATCGGCGATCGAACGCGTGATCGCCTGACGGATCCACCACGTCGCATAGGTCGAGAACTTGTAGCCGCGCCGGTACTCGAACTTATCGACGGCCTTCATGAGGCCGATATTGCCTTCCTGGATCAGGTCCAGGAACTGAAGGCCGCGGTTCGTGTACTTCTTCGCGATCGAGATCACGAGGCGCAGGTTGGCCTCGATCATTTCCTTCTTGGCCTGGTTCGATTCGCGGTCGCCCTGCTGCACGGTCGTGACCATGCGGCGGTAATCCGAGATCGGCATGCCCGTGATCTCGGCGACCTCGAGGACCTGGCGGCGCAGTTCCTTGATTTCGTCCTTGTACTTCACGCCGAACGACTTCCAACCCTTGGTCGACAGGCGGCCCACGCGGCGCATCCAGTTGGGATCGGATTCGTGGGTCATGTATTGGAGCAGGAAGTCCTCGCGCTTCACCCCGCAACGCTCGGCCAGGCGCTGCACGAGATCGGTCGCGAGCCCACGCCCGAGGAATTGGCGTTGAAGCTCAACATGCCGCTGGAGAAGGTGCGCAAGGTCCTCAAGATCGCCAAGGAGCCGATCAGCCTGGAGACGCCGATCGGCGACGAGGAGGACAGCCATCTCGGCGACTTCATCGAGGACAAGAACGCCGTCCTGCCGCTCGACGCCGCCATCCAGGCCAACCTGCGCGAGACGACGACCCGGGTGCTGGCCAGCCTGACCGCCCGCGAGGAGCGCGTGCTGCGCATGCGCTTCGGCATCGGCATGAACACGGACCACACGCTGGAGGAGGTCGGCCAGCAGTTCTCCGTCACCCGCGAGCGCATCCGCCAGATCGAGGCGAAGGCGCTGCGCAAGCTCAAGCACCCGAGCCGCTCGCGCACGCTGCGCAGCTTCCTGGACACCTGAGGCTCAGGCCAACGGGCACAAGGGATCGGGCGCCGGCCTTACCGCCGGCGCCTTTTTCTTTGCCGTCGCGCCTATCTTAGCTTTCGTCATTGCCGGGCTTGACTCGGCAATCC
>JAIOQG010000376.1 GCA_021413465.1 Alphaproteobacteria bacterium
ACGGCGGCGCCCACCGTTCCTACGTCGGCGCCGAAGCGGCCCGCCTGTTCGCGATCGAGCTTGATGTTCCATTCGATGCCGGGCAGCGGCCGCGAATCCTCAATGTCGATGAGGCCCGGCATCTTATCGGCGTGCGCGCGCACCGCCGCGACCACGCGATCGAGAGCTGCGTAACTTTCCGAACCGACTTCGATTTGAATCGCCTTGCCACCCGGCGGTCCGCTTTCTTGCTCTTGAAGTTCGGCAAAAATGCCAGGCATGTTCTCAAGCCGCTTGCGCAGTTCGGCCATGATGGGTTTCGATGGCCCGCGGTCGCGATAGGGCTGCAACTCGATGAAAATGCGCCCGATCGTATCGACCGCACCGCCGCGCCCTCCGCCACCTGCGCCCGCAACCGTGTAGACGCCCTTCACGCCGCGCGCGCCTGTGAGCCGCCGCTCGGCCTCGATCACAAGGTCTCGCTTTTCCAGCGCAGATAAATTCCCGCGTGCCCGCACGGAGACTGTGGCGAAATCGGCATCCGTTTCGACAAAAAACTGCACGCCCTTGTTGAAGGCAATAAAGGCGATGACAACCGCGACGAGCGAAACGACGGCTATCAGCAGCACGAAGAAAGGGCGGTTGACCGCACCGGTCACCAACCGCACGTAAAACCCTGTCAAACCGGAAATTTCATAAAGATTTCCGGTCTCCGACAGCGAGATGTCGCGAGAGGCGTTGGGATGAATTTTTTCGGGCTTACCGAAAATAGCGCCGATCGTCGGCAAAAATAGCAGCGCCACAAACATCGATGCCGTCATGATGAAGATCATCGTGAACGGCAGATAGCTCATGAACTTGCCCGAAACGCCCGGCCAGAAGAGCATGGGCGCGAAGGCTGCGAGCGTCGTTGCGGTCGACGAAACGACCGGCCAAAACATGCGGCGTCCGGCCTCCGAAAACGCCTCGCGTTTGGAGAACCCCTCGGCCATCTTCCGGTCCGCGTACTCGACCACGATGATGCCGTTGTCGACCAGCAAACCGACAGTGATCACCATCCCGAACAGGATCATCATGTTCAGCGTGAAGCCGCCGAAATACAGGCACAAGAATCCGATTAAAAAAGACGCAGGGATGGAAATGCCGACGATCAATCCCGAGCGCAAACCTAACGACGCCACGACGATGATCATCACCAGCGCAATCGCGAGCAAGATGGCGTTCGTCAATTGCGTGAGCTGGGCGTCGATCCAATAGGACGCGTCGCCGGAATAGTCGACCCGGACGCCGGCGGGAATTTCCGCGCGCACGGACTCGACATATTTTCGCACCAAAGCGATCGTGCCGACGATATTGGCGCCGGTGCGCTTCTTGACGTCGATACTGATCGCCGGACGGCCATTGTAGCGAGCGAATGTGTTTGCATCGTAGAAAGTGCGGCGCACTTGCGCGATGTCGCCAAGCTTCACGACGCCGTCGCCCTGCACTTTGACCGGCAGACGCAACACGTCGTCGGCGGTCTCAAAAAGGCCGGGCACCTTCACCGCAAAGCGGCCGCGGCCCGTGTCGAGCGAACCGGCTGGAATCAATTGGTTGTTTCGCACCACGAGCCGGAACAAATCTTCGCTCGACACGCCGTAGCTATCGAGCCGCGCCGGATCGATGATGACCTCAAGAAGTTCCTCGCGCTGCCCCGACAGTTCCGCGTCGAGAACGCCCACGATCGAATCGATTTCGCGTTCCATCCGTTTGGCGGCGCGCAGCAAGGCGCGCTCCGGCACGTTCCCCGACAAAATGATCGAAACGACGGGGCTGTCCGAAACGTTGGCCTCGAAGATGAACGGCTCTTCTGCGTCGTTGGGCAGCTTCGACTTAGCGGCATCGACCGCATCGCGCACCTTTTGTAGCGCTCGGTCCTTGTTGAAGTTGACGTCGAACTCAAGCGACACCGCGCCGTAGCCTTGGCTCGCGATGCCGCGAATTTCCTTCAACCCTTCGATGGTCTTCAGTTGCACTTCAAGCGGACGCACCAGAAGGCGCTCTGAATCCTCGGGGCTAATGCCGGGTAGAACGACCTGAACCTGAAAGAAGGGTAGGGGGATATCGGGATCGGCTTCTTTCGGAATCGAAATATACGCTAACGTCCCCATTACCAGCACGGCAACGAGGATGCTGAGCGTTAGGCGCGCGCGATCGATCGCCCAATCGACAAGACCCGTCATGACTGCGATCCGTTCCCGTCGAGCACGATGTTCACCTGCTGTCCGTCCGTGACGTATTCTTGACCTACCGTTATGATCGTCACCGTCCGCGGCAACCCTGTGACCCAAACGCCGTCCGCGCCATCGGCCACAATCTGCACCGGCACGAAGCGAACCCGCTTATTCTGATCGACCACGCGAACGCCGATCACGCCTCGATCGTCGAGGCCAAGAATGGCTGGCGTAATGTGATGCGCTTCGATCATGTTGGCGGTGACATGAATGTCCGCCGTTATGCCGTCGCGAATCAGGCCCTGAAGATTTGGCACCTCAAGCTCAAGCCGAAAGGTCCGTGTCGCGCTGTCCGAGCTCTTGGCGATGAATCGTACTTTGCCTTCGACGCGCTCGCCGGAAATCAATTTGGCCCAGCCGCTGTCGCCGATATGAACCTGCACGACGTCTTTTTCTGAGACTTGTCCCACCACCAAGAACGGATCTTGATCGACGACAAGGGCGCAAGGTTGGCCAGGCGACAGATAGTCGCCGACATCGGCCATTCGGTCGTCGACCACGCCGTCGAAGGGCGCACGGATTTTGGTGTTCTCGAACTCTTTCTCCATGCGCTCGACTTGCGCCTTGGCACTTTCGTATTCCGCAAGGTCGCCCGCGACCGACGTTTCTGAGCGGAAGCCCTTTTCCTGCAGCGTTTTCGAGGCTTCGTATTCAAGTTCGCGCTGCTTCGCCGTCGCGCGCGCCTGCTTCAACATGGCCTCGCGCGCATCGATCTTCAGTTCGCAGATCGTGTCGCCGGCTTTGACGAAGCTGCCTTTGTCGGCCCTGATCGCAGCGACCGTGCCGGCGGTCTCGGCGCGCACCTGAACCTTGCGCAGAGCCTGGGTTTGACCGCGAATGACCAAGTCTTGCTGCCGCTTTTCGGCTGTAATCGTCCGTACGCGGACCGTAGGAATCTCGGTTGGCTTTGCTGAAGCATTGGCCGGTGTGCCGGGCGGCTTCGCCTTGGGATTTGCGACAGTTCCCTTGGCCGGCTCGACGCCTAAGAGCGCATAGACTTCCTCGATCCGGTTGAACGATCCCGACGCAATCCACGCGCCGAGCAGCAATAGAATAACGGCAGCCGCCACATATGAGCGTCGAATAGGCGAACTCGAAGTTTTGTCGTCATCCATAGTCACTACTCACCATCAGAAATTTCGGCCCGATCACTTTCAGGCGCGCTCAGAGTTTTGTGGCGCTGCAGCATGACGCGCTAAAGTTGCGAAATGGTCGCGACTCGCTCTTTTGTGCCGAACGTTCTCGTTTTGATCCGATCGAAACGAGATATCAACCGCGTCGCACCGCGCCGTGCCTCTTAATGACCGCCCAGCTGGCCTGTTTGATACCTTACCGAGCGCTACTAGGCAACTTACAATAGTGTGATGGCGCGGGTCATTTTCGCACCGAAAGAGGTACTCCGAAGGGCCGAATCACTTCGCGGGCACTAGAATGAAAATGCACACTGCAACTAGAAAACGAGTTGGAAAATAATCGCAGTCATCGCAAAGAATATGTGCCACACCCGGTAGAAATAATCTGAATCGCACGATAGCTTGCCTTCGCAATCCTTGAGTTGGTGAGTGCGGTCACACCGAACTTGCCAGGTCTTTTTGAACTCATCCCCTGGGGGAGACCGACGAATGAGAATTCTTGCTCGGGCCGTTATTGCGGCCGCGACGATCTATGCATTTTCGGCAGCAGCGAACGCAGAGCCCGTGGGTAACGCCTCGGCGCTCATCCCTGACGCCGTTCAGGCCGTGCCCCAGGGTACGAAAAGCGACCTAAAGCTCCGCGACGCGATCATCCGCAACGCCGAACTGGCAACCGCCGACAAAGGCGCTCTCGAAGTCACCTTTCTCGACGGTTCGAAACTGACGATGGGCGCGAATTCGCGCCTGACGGTCGATGAATATGTCTACACGGGCCCTGGCGGCACCGGGAAACAAACCGTTCGCTACACGAAGGGCCTGTTCCGTTTCTTGTCTGGCTCGATCCCGAAGGATCAAGTGAAGATCGAAACGCCGACGGTTACGATCGGTATTCGCGGCACGATCTTCCGCACGGCGCTGCTGGACGATGGTTCGGGCTTCGTCTCGGTCGACTTCGGTCCGAACGGCGAAGAATACGACGTGTTCCTGACGTCGAAGAAGACCGGAAAAGTGATCACCCTCCATTCCGGTCAAAAGATCGGTTTCGACAGTCTCGGTGTCTTCGAAGGCATCACCGACGGAACGATCGAAGGTTGCCAATAGCAGCGCCTACGCAGAGCAAAAATCTCGGCATTGCCCCCAATTGAGATTGAAGGACGACGTACATGAACAGTCAGATGCGGATGAAAACGGGATTGCTCTCGCGCGTATCCACGCTCGCCTTGCTTGCCGCCGCAGGAGGCCTTGGGGCGGTCCAAGAAGCGCAGGCCGCGTGCGTTGCGCCGTTGAACGTCACGGGACCCGGGCCAATTACGATTACGGGCACCCACTCTTGTGTGGATGCCGCGTCTGTCACCGGCAATGTTATCAACAACGCTACGGTCGGCGCGCCCGGTGACGGCGATGCGGGTTTCTTTGTCGGAAAGAACGGAATCCTTGGAACGCTGACGAACAACAATGTCATCACCGGCGGCGGTGGCGAGGGTTCGTCCGTCCTTGGCGCACTTACCATCGCGGGCACCAACAGCGACGTCACCGGTGGAATTCTCAACAAGGGCATAATTTCGTCATACTCAGGCAACGGCATTCAACTCGGAACCGGCACCGCCGATGGCGGCCGCTATGCGGAAATGACCGGCACAATCACCAATTCCGGCGCCATCACGTCGACGCTGGGCGATGGTGTGGCGGCAATTTTGGGCTCAGCCACGGGCGGCCTCGTCAATACGGACGACCACACGATCAGCGGCGGCAATCGCGGCATCTACATCGCTGACGACTTCACGAATTGGGACGGCGGCATCAGCAACGCTGGCGACATTCAAGGCGCAGCCGCAGGCATCCAGATCGGCAACATCGGCGGTGAAGGTTCGGTTCTATTCTCGGGCGGCATCACGAACGATGGCAGCGGCACGATCAGCAGCCTCACCGGGCCGACCATCGCTGTGAACGGGTCAATCTTTTCCGGCGGTATCAACAATTACGGCCTGATCACGCAACGCGACACTTCCGCCGCTGGCGGCGAGGGCAGCTACGCCGGTGTGGGCATCGTGGTCTTTGCGGAAACCTTCAACAACGGCATTTACAACACGGGCACGATCGACGGCTTGGGCGGTCCCGCCATTTGGGTGACGTCGGACACGTCGGCATTTAATGGCGGCATCGAAAATTACGGCCGCATCAGCGGTGTCGACAACGGCATCCTCATCGAGAGCGACGAATTCAACGGCAATCTCATCAACCGAAGCTCGGGCTCGATCACCTCTGACGCCTTCACTGGCGACGCGATTTACGCCGACACCGATTGGACGGGAAATTTCGACAACCAGGGCCTAATTCAAAGTGGCCTTTTCGGCAACGGTTTCAACTTTGAAGGCGATTCATTCGCCGGCAATTTCACAAACGGAGACCGTCTCTTCGGCGGGAAGAGCGGCAGTGGCGTTGTCTTCGGCAACAGTGACACCGACATTTCCGACGGCGCCGAAGGCAGTGCTCAGTTTCGCAATACCGGCACGATCAGCGGCGGGGATTTTGGCGTTCGAATTCTCGGCGATACGGTCGCCATGGATTTCACCAACGATTCAACCAATCCTTCGCTTTACGATCCTGGTTTGATTTCCGCCGATAGCGGCGCGGCTCTTTTGCTCTCGGCGGCAAACTGGACCGGCACGATCACGAATGACGGCACGATCCGGGGCGGCTCGATCGCGATGTTGGTCGGCGGCGACTTCGACGACGGCTTCAGCGCCAACCCATCCAATATCGACCGCGTTACGACTTCGTTCACCGGCAACATCACCAATACCGGCGCGATCATAGCCGACACCGAAAGTGCCTCGGTTGGCCTCTTTGTTACCGCGGGCACATTCACGGGTGACATCCACAACACGTCGAGCGGCATCATCCGCGGCAACGAGACTGGCGCTTACATTGAAGCCAACACGTTTGACGGTGACATTATCAACGACGGCCTCATCGAAGGCTTGGGCGTCGACACCGGCTTGCACATCGTTACCGGGACGCACATCGGCAACATTATCAACAACAACTACGGAACGCTGAGCGCGAGTTCGAACGCGCT
>JAIOQG010000346.1 GCA_021413465.1 Alphaproteobacteria bacterium
AATTCAATATGTCAGTGGCACCGGCACCCGCGACGGGGTTAATCTGAACCCCTCGCCCGACAAGGAAAGGCCCGCCCCATGATCGACGTCTATTATTGGCCCACGCCCAACGGCAAGAAAGTCACGATCCTGCTCGAAGAACTCGACATGCCTTACAAGGTCGTGCCGCTCGCCATCGGGCAAGGCGATCAGTTCTCGGACGCCTTCCTCAAGATCGGCCCCAACAACCGCATGCCCGTCATCGTCGACAACGATCCTAAAGGCGGCGGCGCCCCGATCAGCGTTTTCGAATCCGGCGCTATTCTGATGTACATCGCCGAGAAGGCCGGAAAATTTTTCCCGCAAGACCCGCGCGGCAAAGCGGAAGTCACGCAATGGGTCATTTGGCAGATGGCAAACCAAGGCCCCAAACTCGGCGAATGCGGCCACTTCCGAAGGCTGGGCGAAACCCAGGGCGATCAATCCTACGCCGTGCGCCGTTTCACCGACGAAGCCAACCGCCTTTACGGCGTCATGAACAACCGCCTCTACGACCGCCGCTATCTCGCCGGCGACGTCTACACCATCGCCGACATGGCCTCATACCCCTGGACGGTGGGCTGGAAGGCTCAAGGCCAAGACCTCGAAGACTTCAAACACGTCAAACGCTGGATGGACGAACTGGCCGCACGCCCGGCGGTGCAACGCGGCATGGCGGTCGGCAGCGAACTGTCGATCGACCCGTCGAAACTCTCGAAGGAAGAACAAGACCGCCTGCGCAAACTCCTCTACAACCAACGCGCCCGCCCCGCGCCGGGGTGAAGGAGCTTCACCACTCCATCATACCGTCCATCAACGCATACGATCCCGGCGAGGCGACACTCTGCGGCGGCGGCCGTTCGGTTTCGAACACCGCCGTCGCGTAAGACACTTCGACCACGTAACGTCCCAGTGGCACTGTCTTTCCATGGCGCAGTCCCGTGCGCTTATTGACGGCGACAAACAACGCCCGTTTGAGCGGCAGCGGCAGATCGATCAGCGTTCCGCAATCCGCGCACGGATTGGCGATGGCAAACGGCCCGCGCGCCTGGCAATCGCACACGATGGACAGCGCATCGCTTTGGCACTCCATGCCGGCCTGCGTCAAAAGCTGCGGCAAGCGGTCGTACAATGACGGATCGCTGATCAACAGATCGCCGATCACCCGGTTTGCGTCGCGCGCAACCTCCTTCGCAACGGCGCAGTCGGCTGGCTGCGCCGCCATCGGCTCGGACGAAATCTTCGTCCACCGCTCGGCCGCCGGATCCGCGCGCAACGCCGTCATGACTTTGGCAAGACACGGCGCATAAGCCAGCTGCCGGTTCGTCGACAGCGACAGGCCCATGCCCAAAGCCAACACAACGACTCCAGCAATCGCGATTTCAAACCACCATTTTCGCACCAACAACCGCATGTCCCACATCCCCCGCCAAGCGCGCCGTTCCGGCGATTCGCCATAGCGCCACTCTAAGGTGATTTGCATTTGCCACTTGCGTCACGCTGCGCGAACAAATCTCCGCACGCCACTTATGCGCGCAGAAGATCAACCTCCGCTCCTGATCAGACGGCCTTTCCGCTTCGCCCAAACGAACAACACCGCCAAGCACACCACCATCACGCCGATCGTAATCGCGGAATCCTCCGGCCCGAACGCACCGCCCGTCAGCCAGTCGGGACCGTTATATCGGCTTTCGAACGGCGCCAGCGCGCGCCAGTCCTCAAGGCCCGACAGCGGCAGCCCGGTCAGAATGATGGCGAAATTCCATGCCGCGTGATGTACGCCCACGACCCACAGATTGCGCGAGTGCACGAACACGAGCGTCCAGAAGGCGCCGATCAGTGTCCCCGAAACAATCGTCGTGCCCGCAGCGGCCAGACCCGCGCCTTCCACATTGGCCAGATGCATCACGGCGAAGATCAAGGACTGCAACCACAGCGCGGGAACCGTGCCCCACGCGGCTTCGAGCCATCGGAACAACACGCCGCGGAACGTCACTTCTTCCAACATCGCCGCCACCAGGATGAACCCGGCAACGCCCAGAAGTCCGGCGTCAAGGCCCCGCACCGCCGTCACCTCGTAAATCCCGGCCGCAAACAGCGTCAGCGTCGTGATCGAAATCAACACGGCGCCGGACAGCGCCCCAAGCGCCATGCCCCCGGGCGCGAAGCCAAGTTCGATGACCGCACGCTTCTCGATCAGCCGCACGCTGGCCCCATAGGCCAGCAACGCGAACAGCAAGATACCGCTGCGCCGAACGGCGCTTGTCATCGTGTCCCCCAGATGAAAGACGGACTGGATCTCGGGCAGCAGCAGCAGCCGGAACAACTGCACCGCACCCAGGATCGCCGCCGACACCAGCAACATCCTCCCCAAAGCCAACGCCGCGACGCGCAAATTCAGCAAACCGTCCCCCAATTTCCGCCCCGGTGGACCTAAAGCCGGGCGCAGCGTGAGGAATAGCCCGAGCAAATTTGCATGAGAACAAAAGATAACGCATAACATCCATGCAAAATTGTTTGGCGCCCCGCCGAAAAAGGGCAAGAATCCGATGGAATGGAGCGACATCCGCGTCTTTCTCGCCATTGCACGCGAAGGCACGCTTGGCGCCGCGGCCCGCAAACTCGGCCAGACCCAACCCACCATGGGGCGGCGCCTGCGCGCGCTCGAAGCGGCGCTCGGCAACAAACTGTTCCAGCGCACGACGAGCGGCTTCGCCCTCACCGACGAAGGCACAGCCCTGCTGCCGCCCGCCGAACGCATGGAAGAAGAAGCCCTCGCCATCGAACGCCAAGTCGCCGGACAAGCGCATCACCTCGAGGGCATGCTGCGCCTCACCTCGATCGATTGGTTTGCAGCCGTCGTGCTCGGCCCCGTGCTCGCCGAATTCGGCTCGCAACATCCGCGCGTCACCGTCGAACTGCTGACCGATCAACGTTTCCTCAGCCTGTCTCGGCGCGAGGCGGATGTGGCGTTTCGTTTCGGCCCCTTCGACGAGCCCGATGTCGTCTCGCGCAAGCTTCTGCA
>JAIOQG010000345.1 GCA_021413465.1 Alphaproteobacteria bacterium
TTCGTCTCCTCCGCCACCGCGCGGCGCGTGGCGGCGTCGGGACCATAAATCTCGGCAAGCAGTGTCGAGATCACCGGCGGCCCGGGCGGAACTTCGACCACCTTCACGACCGTGCCTTCCGGCATTTTCAGGCCGGCCAGACGTTTGCGCAGATCGAGCGCAATGTCGTGGCTGGCGCGATCGCGATCGTCTTTCGACTTTAAGTTTACCTGCAGGTCGCCAAGTTCCGGTCGCTGGCGCAAAAAATAGTGGCGCACCAAGCCGTTGAAGTTGAACGGCGCGGCGGTGCCGGCATAGGCCTCGACCGATGTCACCTCCGGAAGTGTTTTGACGATTTCCCCGGCCTGCAGCAGCGCCCGCTCCGTCGCCTCCAGCGTCGAACCTTCGGCAAGATCGACGACCACTTGAAGCTCCGACTTGTTATCGAATGGCAACAGCTTCACCGTGACCGTCTTCGTCGCGAACAACACGCACGCGAGCAGCGTGGCAACGCCGACGGCGATCAGAAATATCCAGGCGCGCTTGCGCGTGCGGATCACGGGTTCCGCGACCTGGCGATAGAGCCGTCTCAACACGCCTTCGCCATGCGCCGCTTCGTGCCCGGCCGACACACCCTCGCGCGGCGCGACCTTGATCATCAACCACGGCGCCAAGACGACGGCCACGAAGAAGGAGAACAGCATGGCGGCGGAGGCGTTGGCGGGGATCGGCGCCATGTAAGGACCCATAAGGCCCGACACGAACATCATCGGCAGCAGCGCGGCAACGACGGTCAGCGTCGCGATGATCGTGGGATTGCCGACCTCGGCGACGGCTTCGATGGCGCCTTGAAGGCGCGAACGTCCGTCGCGCATCGCCCAGTGGCGCGCCACATTTTCGATAATGACGATGGCGTCGTCGACAAGAATGCCGATCGAAAAGATCAGCGCGAACAAACTGACGCGGTTGATCGTGTAGCCCATCAAGTTCGCGGCAAACAGCGTCAGCATAATCGTCGTCGGGATGACGACGGCGGTAACCACGGCCTCGCGCCAGCCGATGGCAAATCCGATCAATATGACGATCGAAATCGTGGCGAGACCCAAATGGAACAGAAGCTCGTTCGCCTTGTCGTTCGCCGTCTCGCCATAGTTGCGCGTGATTGTGGCGTTGAGGCTGTTGGGAATAAGCGGGCCCTGGAGCGCCTCGATACGCGCGACAATGCGCTGCGAAATAACGACCGCATTGGCGCCTGGCCGCTTGGCGATGGCCAGGCTGATCGCGGGCGCGGTATTCCATTTACCGTCGGCCCCGCGCGCAAGCGACCAAACGCGCGCATCGTCGTTACGCGGCGCCTGCACGACAGTGGCGACATCCTTCACATAGACGGATCGCCCGTCAGCTGCCTTGACGGTCAAAAGGCCGATTTCCTCCGGACTCGCCAGCGTACGGCCCGCAACGGCGGAAACGGCGCTATCGCGTTCGAGCAAAGTGGCGAGAGGCGCTGCCCGATTTGCATCGCGCACAGCCGAAATCAGCGAACCAAGCGGCACGCCATAGAGCGCGAGGCGTCCCGGATCGGGCTCGATGCGAATCTCCTGCGGCCGGCCGCCGACAAGAAAGCTAAGCCCGACATCTTCCACTTTCGCCAGTTCGGAGCGCAGTTCGTCCGCGACGTCGAACAGCGCTTGGTCGGTCCAGCGGCTGGCCGCCTCCGGCTTCGGCGTCAATGTCACGACGACGAATACCGGCCGGAATCCGGTCGTAGTTCGCTCGGATCTTTTCGTGGATGCGCACGATCGCATTGTCCGGACTGACCCCGACTTTGAAGCGCGCCGTAACAAGCACGCGATCGTCTTCGGTCTGGCTATAGATGTGCTCGACCTGATCGACGCTCTTGATGATGGCTTCGAGCGGCTTGGTGACGAGTTCGACGGCATCGACGGCGCGCACCCCGTCGGCGCGCACGGAGATGTCCACCAACGGGACGCTGATCTGCGGTTCTTCCTCGCGCGGTATCGAAATGACCGCGAGCAATCCCAACGCCAGCGCCGCAAGCAAAAAGAGCGGCGTCAGCGGCGAACCTATCGTTGCTTGCGTGAGCCGCCCCGATAGACCGAGATTCACAACCGCACCAATTTGCCGTCCGGTCGCAGCAAAATGTCGCCCGGCTTCAAGCCGGAGAGAATTTCAACGCCGCCGGAGACGCCCTCGACGTCGAGGGGCTGACCCCGCTGAACGGGAATATCGAGCGCACCGCTTTTCCCGCCGAGACTCACATAGTCGACGCCAAATCGCGTGGTGACGAAGTCCTGCGGCACAACGATGGCGCGCCGTTCGCCCGCGGCCACCAACACACGCACGCGTTGGCCAACGAAGGCGGAGGCTATTCCTTTGGCTTCCAAATCCGCGGTCACGCGGCCATTGCGGATTTCGGGATAGATTTCACGGATGCGCGCGGCGATGGGCCGGCCATCAACGGCGCCGCCTTCCCCCACCAGACGCACTGCATCGCCTTGCTTAAGGTCCCGCGCCTCGCGTTCGGGCACCTCGATGCGCACGACCGGGTCGTTTGAGGCAACAACGACGACGACGTCTCCCGCCGTGACCACCGCACCCGCTGGGACCGATGCCCGCACGACTTTGCCGGCGGCGAGCGCCAAAATCTTACCCTGCCCCGCCTGCTCGCTGACCACCGCTTGCGAGGCGACGGCCGCCTTCAATGCCGACTCCGCAGACTTCGCGGTCGCGACGGCCTGATCGAGGCGTGCCTTCGAATAAAATCCCTTGTCGAAAACCACACGCACGCGCGACAAGTCTGCGGCGGCGCGATCGCGCTCGGCTTGCAGAGCGGCGGCTTGCGCTTTGCGCGCTTGCACCTCAAGCGCGATCTTTTGATCGGCGATCACGGCCAGCGTCTGACCTTTCGCGACCACATCACCTTCGCGCACGCGCAGCTCGATCAATGTTCCGCCGATACGCGCACGCGCCTCGCCCATGTCGCGCGTCGTCAGCGTGGCCGAGACCATCTTGTAGTCCGGCACCGTTCGTTCCTGCACGACAAAGGTTTCGGCGGCGCGGCTGACGGACGTCAACGACAGCAGCGCCACGAACGCGCCGATCGCTGCCTTGCCGGAAAATTGTCCCATCTCACCACCTCTATGCTGACGTCGCCCCTGCGTGAGGGACGTCAGCGTTTGTCCTGCACTTGCCCGCTTTCCGGATCGATCGTCACCGTTGCAAAACCCGCTTGCTTCCACGCCGCAATGCCGCCCGTTAGATGTGCGCTGTGGCTCAAACCCGCCGCCGCGCATTGCGCGACCGCCAACGCCGAGCGCTTTCCCGAACCGCAGTGAAATACAATCTTGCGATTGAGCACCTCGGGAAGGGCGTGGGGATCGAACGTCGACAGCGGAAACAAGAGCGCGCCGTGAATGCGCTCGGCCGCGAACTCCGGCGGCTCGCGGACGTCGATCAAAACGATGGTTCTGTCGGCCAGACCCTGTCTAACGTCTTCGGCTTCAAGATGATGAATTTTGCTCATGAACGCACCTTCGTCGTTGATCGCGCGGCACGCCGCGAAGCCGATTTCGCCCGGTTTGAGGGTCCGGCGTCGTTGCATAACGGAACCGGCGAACAGAAATGCCTGTAGAGAACTTCGACGACGGCGCGCGCGGCCGAACTGCCGATCGAATAGTAAATCGTCTGGCCTTCGCGGCGCGTGCCGACGATCCCGTCTTTGCGCAGCAACGCCAAGTGTTGGGACACTGTCGAATCGCGGATACCGAGCGCTTCGGCAAGTTCGCCCACGGCGCGTTCGCCCTCGATCAACTGACAAACCAGCATCAGCCGGTGACGATTGGCGAGCGCCTTCAGGAGCTCGCTTGCCCCGTCCGCCGCCATTTCCATTTGCTTCGCATTTATATTCATACTTGCGTATCTACGTACTTATGCATATATTGTCAAGCGCCGATGGCACGATCAATCCGAAGTGCGGCATCAAAAATGACCGAAATTGACGGACCGAGCCGTGATCCAGATCAAGTCCGCCCGTCAAGATAGAGCGCAAGGTTTGTCTGGGGTTCACGCGCCAGCCCGATCGAAGGAGAGGTAGATGGCCAATATTGTGGTCTTGGGAGCGGGCCTCGGCGGCACGCTGATGGCCTACGAGATGAAATCCCAACTGCGCGACGGCGATAAGCTCACCGTGGTCGGTCAAGGACACACCTACCACTTCGTGCCGTCGAACCCCTGGGTGGCGGTCGACTGGCGCAAGCGCAAAGCAATCGAGGTCGATCTGGCGCCGGTCTTCGCTAAAAAAGGCATCGAACTGGTGACGTGCGGAGCGACGAAAGTCGTACCAGCCGAAAACCGCATCGAACTCGAGAACGGGGCATCGTTGCCATACGACTACCTCGTCATCGCCACGGGACCGGACCTCGCATTCGACGAGATCGAAGGTTTGGGACCCAAGGGTCACACGCAATCGATCTGCCACGTCGACCACGCGGAAAAGGCTCAAGAAGCGTTTGCGGCGTTCGTCAAGAACCCGGGACCGATCGTCGTGGGCGCCGTGCAAGGGGCGTCTTGCTACGGCCCGGCCTATGAATTCGCGTTCATCCTCGACACCGAACTGCGACGCCGCAAACTCCGCGACCGCGTGCCGATGACCTTCGTGACGCCCGAACCCTATATCGGCCATCTGGGCCTCGACGGCGTCGGCGACACGAAATCGATGCTCGAAAGCGAATTGCGCGAGCGGCATATCAAGTGGATCACGAACGCGCGCGTAACGAAGGTCGAGGCCGGCAAAATGTCGGTCGAAGAGGTCAACGACGACGCGACAACAAAAACCGCGCACGAGCTTCCCTTCTCGTACTCGATGCTGCTTCCGGCGTTCCGGGGCGTTCCGGCCGTGCGCGGTATTGAGGGTCTGACCAACCCGCGCGGCTTTATCCTGGCCGACAAGACGCAGCGCAATCCGAAATTCCCCAACATCTTTTCCATCGGCGTATGCGTCGCGATCCCGCCGGTCGGCAAGACGCCCCTGCCGGTCGGCGTGCCGAAGACCGGCTTCATGATCGAGTCCATGGTGTCGGCGACGGCGTTGAACATCGGCGCCCTGCTGCGCGGTCAGCCCGCAACGCGCGAGCCCACCTGGAATGCGGTCTGCCTGGCTGACTTCGGCAACGGCGGCGTCGCATTCGTAGCGCAACCGCAAATTCCGCCGCGCAACGTCAACTGGTCGGCGAGCGGAACATGGGTGCATTATGCCAAGATCGGCTTCGAAATGTTCTTCCTGCACAAATTGCGCAGCGGCATCAGCGAGCCCTTCTATGAAAAATTCGTTTTGAACGCGCTGGGCATTCACAAGCTGAGAAAGTGAGAAGACTGAAGTGCCGACGACAAAACAACACATCGTGTGCACCGCTTGCGGAGCAATCAACGCGACGGCGTCCGATCGCGACGCGACGGCTGCGAAATGCGGCGCCTGCGCCGTGCAACTTTTCGCCGGCAAACCCGCCGACGTCGATGCGGCTGCGTTCGACCGCCAAACCAAGCGCAGCGACGTACCCGTTCTTGTCGACGTTTGGGCACCGTGGTGCGGCCCATGCCGCACCATGACACCGATGTTCGAAGCTGCGGCCCGCGTGCTCGAACCGCACGTCCGCCTGCTTAAGCTCAATGCCGACGACGCGCCGGAGATCAGCCAGCGTTACGGTATTCGCGGCATCCCCGCTTTGCTGCTGTTGCATCGCGGACGTCTGATCGCCCAATCGGCGGGCGTAATGGATACGCAACGAATCGTCGCGTGGACACGCGCCGCCCTTTCTTCAACCCGGGAGACTGCCCATGACAATCGATAAAGCCGTTCTGGTGTTCGCCGGATTCATGATCCTGCTCTCGCTCGCGCTCACCTATTACGTGAGCCCATGGTGGGTCTTGCTGACGATCTTCGTCGGCGTGAACCTGATCCAATCGGCCTTCACAGGCATTTGCCCGGCGGCGATGGTCTTTAAACAGCTCGGCTTGAAGCCAGGCAGCTTGTTTCGCTAGGCGCGCCCGAAGTCGGCTGCTCGTTCCGAGTGCGAACTATACGCGCTCAGCGCCAACACGGCGGTCGATGCCCAGCTGTCGCTAAGTGCACCGGCCCGTCACGCGCGCACCCACCGCGGCAGCAAACCATTTTCGAAAGCCTCGCGCTCCAACCCTTCACGGAAGTCGGGATGGGCGAGACCGATCAGCGCCTTAGCGCGCTCGGAGACGGATTTTCCTTTCAAGTTCGTCATGCCGTATTCGGTCACGACATACATAATGTCGGAGCGCGGCGTCGTGACGATGTTTCCCGGCGTCAGGTTCAAAACGATCCGGCTCTTGCGTTGGCCCTTCTTCTCATAGGTCGACGACAACAGCATGAAAGACTTGCCGCCCTTCGATGCATAGCAACCCCGCACGAACTGCAACTGCCCGCCCGTGCCCGTCAGATGACGATGACCGTCGGATTCCGAACAGGCCTGTCCCTGCAAATCCATCTGCGTCGTGTTGTTGATCGAGACCGCATTGTCGTTCTGCATGATGATATGCGGCAGGTTGGTGTATTCGACCGGATGGATTTCCATCTCGGGATTGCGCGTAATCGCGTCGTACATGTATTTCGAGCCCAGCGCGAAGGTGAACACCACCTTGCCGGGGTCGAGCTGCTTGCGCGCGCCTGTCACCTTGCCCGCCTTGCACAAATCGATAATGCCGTCGGTCAGCATCTCGGTGTGCACGCCCAGGTTCTTGATGCCGCTCTCCACCAGCAGGCTGCACGCCGCGTTCGGCATGGCGCCGATGCCGATCTGTATGCAGGCGCCGTCGTCGATTTCCGAGGCCAGCTGCCGCGCCACCGCACGGTCGATGTCGGTCATCGGCGCGTGCGGCAGTTCGGCCAAACCTAAAGCGCTGCCTTCAACGATGTAGTCGACCTCGCTGATATGCACGCCGTTCGCCGGCCCGTACACATAAGGAATGCCCGGCGAGACCTCGATGATGACCGTCTTCGCCCGCTCGATCGTGGCGCGCAGCCAAGCGCAGGTCGGCCCGAAGTTGAACATGCCGTGTTCGTCCATCGGCGCGGCGCGCACAATCACGATGTCGGTGGGCGGCAAGAAGCGGCGATAATAGTCGGGCACCTCGCCCAGATTGAGCGGAATGTAAACCGTCCGCCGCGCGTCGTGCTTCACGCGGTCGTAGCCGCCGAAATGCCAATTGTAGTATTCGAAACTCGTGCCCTCCGGATCGGCTTCCACGATCGCCACCGGACGCGTGCTCAACACGGCGCGCACCTTCACGCCCGACAGCTCGCCCGCCCGCGCGGCCAGCGCCTTATCGAACAAATCCGGCTGCAGGCTCAAACCGCCATAGTCCAGCGTCATGCCCGACTTCACCAACGCCGCCGCCTCGGCCGCCGAGATGTGCTTAGCAGGCACGCTCGCTATGCGTTTGGTCATGAGCTTATGATCCTTCCTGATTTGCCTTTAAGTGCATTATTCACCGATCGCGCGGATGCTTCAACGGCTCGCACG
>JAIOQG010000347.1 GCA_021413465.1 Alphaproteobacteria bacterium
CGCCAAATCAGATACTTCAAAGTGCCGGCGAAATTGCTGTTGGGCGACCCCGAAAATGCCGGCGCCCGCGTTCACCCGGCCGACCTCAAGGAACTGCTGTCGCGCTTCGGCATGAATCTCATCGGCGAGCGCATCGAGCACGAACGCGATGTCGTCGATCTGCTCGACTACAATGTCGATTTTGGCCAAGGCTTCCTATTCGGCGAGGCCAAGCCGATCCGCGACTCGATCTTCGCCCAATCCCAGCCCAAAGGCGCGATGGCGCCCTCAACCCTTCCGTTTCGCCCGCGCGCCGTCGCTTCCGCGCGTTGATCCCCACCAAGAAAGAATACCCGAGACCAAGGCAGTGGGCCGTGGCGCCGCGACATCCAAAAGCGCTCCGGAAGGGGCGCTTCGCGCCGCAGCACCGTGCTCCGCGGACAGCTTCTCGCAGACCGCAATCATGCGATAGCCCCGCTTTGTGATGGTCTCGATATAGCGCGGAGCTTTCGCGTCGTCGTTCAACACGCGTCGCAATTGGCTGACCACCATCGCCACCGAATGATCGCTCACGGCAATGCGTCCCCACACTTCCGCAATGAGTTCGTCCTTTTTGACGACCTGTCCCGCGCGCTCTGCCAACACGATCAGCGCTTCCATCGCGCGCCGTTCGATCTTTCGCCGCACATCCGCCGCCTGCAGCGTATCGGTATCGCTGCATGCCACCCACTCACCCACTTGCCATTTCATCGTGAGGCCTCGACTAAAGCGATCTGTCCCGACTGACGATCAATAAATTGTAAAGTTCGCATCATCTCAAGCTGCAAACACGCAAAACGGAAAACTCTTCACGCGGATGTGAAGCCAAACGACTCACGCGCTGCATCTGGCCCTAAAAACTGGATCGTATTCGATCGCAAATTCTGGCTTTGAACTGGTACGAAATTGAGATCGAAACTGGATGTAAAACAGCGCTAGAAAAATTTGACTGCAACTAGATCAAAAACGGACAATTTCTGGACGACTATTCTCCGCAACAGGCCCGAAACTACGCATCGATCAATGGATGACGTACGCGGAGATTCTGTTCCATCACATGGGCGACCTGAGGCAAGGCACGATCCGGACGCATCGTAGCGCTTCGTCAGCGATGGCCTTGTCGTACGCATCGCCCAGATCATCGATTGCCGAGAATCTCTCAATTACGACCTTGGGCGATTTTCTCGACGTGCTCTATGCATCGGCGGTCGAATTCGCGCGCCTGCCTGAAGCATTGACGCTATTCGCGCGAGCTTTTGACGCCGAGGACGCTTACTTCTTCACGCTCGATTCCGCCTCCGCCCCGGACAGAGCTACGGTCGTGGAGCGCGCGACGTATGCCGGAGGTATTGCAACGGATCGTGAGGGTGCTGCCGCGGCAACTGGACAGTTGCTGGTGCAAGAACTGGCGGCCCAGTTCTCACACGACGGCGCGGAGTACTTTCGCGGCAGCGTCGGCCTTCGGCAGGCGAACGCAGATGCGCGCCGTCTCATCCCGGCTCAGCCCGGCGCAATTCACTACCTGGCGCTTGTCCTGCGTGTCGAAGGTGAGCCGACAGTCGGCATTTTGGCGGCGCGCCATTCTCATCCCTTTACGGACGCCGAACGTCAACGCATCTGCACGCTGCAGCCCGACATTCGCCGCGCGTTGGATCTGCGCCGTCGCGCCGGGCGCGCCGAAGCGCTAGGCCTCGGCGTTCAATTGTTCGATCGCAATCCGACCGCCATCCTCATCACGCGTCAGCGCTCGATCGAACGAAGCAACGCGGCCGCGCTGGCACTATTGGCGGAGGGTCGCCCCGTCAGTCTCGTCTCCGGCAAGCTGTGCTTTGAAGACGCGCGCGCCAATTCGGCCTTCGAACTCATTTCGCGCCCCGATGCCCAAGCCCAAGGCAATCACGCCTTTGCCTTCGTCGTCGAAGGCAAAGGCGGCAGCACATGGATCGCTCAACTTTCGTCCGTGCGCCCATCGCCGTCTGCAAGTTCCGTCGCAGCCGGCAACGCCTCTGCCGTCGTTGCCGCGCTAACGCCGTTTAACTTTGCTTCCCACACGCGCGAAGCGATGCTCAACGGCTTCACCGATTTAACGCCGACTGAACGCACGATCTTTGCCGCCTTCGTCGACGGTCAGGACATTCCCGCGATCGCGGCGCGTCTGAAGCGCAGCATCGAAACGGTTCGCTGGCACGTTCGAAATCTGTTCACGAAGTTAGGCGTCAATTCGCAAGCAGACCTGGCGCGCCTCGGCGCTCTGCTGCTGCCGATCTAAACTGGAGCTATGTCATGAGAACCGCCCGCAGCATGTCGTTCGAGCCGGAACTAATCGAACAACTCGTTGCCGGACGCGACGCCCGCGCCGTGTTCGAGCGCGATGGCATGTTGGATAAACTGCGTCTTGCGCTGACGGAACGTTTCGCCCGCGCGCCCGCCTCGACGCTGGCCGAAGAAGATGCGGATGGCCTCGATGACGTTGCCGAGAGTATCGCTCGTTTTCAAGTGCGCTTTCCCGATCTTGGCGATCGCATCATCTCTTTGCATGCTCAGGGTTATTCGCTGGCCGATATCCAGCGGCGCGCCTCTATGCTGATCGGCCAGACCGTACCGCCCGCGGCAATCTCGGCGCTCATCGAAGATGTCAGACGCGACGCCCTGGATTGGCGCAGCCGTGCGTTGGAGCCCAGCTACCCGATCGTCGTCTTCGAGCGTATGCGCCTGAAGTGGCGCGATGCGACAACCGTACAGAACAAAGTGTGTCACTTCGCGCTCGGCTTTCAGTCGCACGGCCCCAAGGAAGTTCTCGGCGTGTGGTTTGAAAACGGCAATGAAAAAGAATTTTGGTCGGGCGTTCTCGAAGACTTGCGCCAGCGCGGCGTGAACGACGTCTTGTATTTTTTGGGCTCGAGCGCCCATCTCGCGGCCGCGCAGGCGCAGAAGTTTCCATCGGCGTTGGTTGTGGCCCACATTGGAGACTATGTGCGTCAATCTCTCGAACTCGCGACGACGAAAGATCGCTCCGCGCTCGCCAAGGCGCTTCGTGCCATTCACGGTGCATGCAATGTCAACGCCGCCGAAGAAAGTCTGACCCGCTTTATTCAAGGCCCGTTCGGCCAAAAATACGCCGCTATCGGACCGATCTGGCAGCGTCATTGGTCCGAGTTCGCCTCGTATTTCGAAGTCCCGCTCCAAGTGCGCTGCGTTATGGCCTCAACCTATGCCGCCGACGCCTTAAGGCGGGGATACAAGCGCTCGCTGCGCGGTCATGGTCATATGACGTCGGCAGAGGATGCGACGGCATTGATGTATCTCGCCGTGCGCGACTCCTTGCGCAAATGGAAGCGCCCGCAACGCGAATGGCATGCGGCGAAGACGCAACTCGCCATTCTGTTTCCAGAGCGTTTCGTCGCCGGCTAGCGCGCGAACGCAGCACGTTCACCGCCACAAATGCCGCTGTTTGGCGGCCAGAACGCTTGCCAAAACGGCGGCCAGTGCGGCGCCTGTTCCTGACCGCATAAATCGTTGCGGGCATGCATCACTCCGTACACGAACTGTGCTCCTTCACGCAGATTCGTCTTCGTCCCCCTCCAAGTGCAGGGGGCGTGAGCTTGATGACAGCGGGATAACAAACACCGAGCGCAGGGGCAAAACGTCCTGCCGGGGTTGTGTATTTTTTGAGGGGGCTCAACGTGTTGAACGCTGTGACAAGAAAAACATTCAAGTCTGCATTGATGGCCGGCGCCGCCGTGGCGACCGTCGCGGGGATGGCCCCCGCTTTCGCGCAAGACAAGGTCGAAAAGGTCGTCGTGACCGGCTCGCGCATTCCTCAGAAGGGGCTGAGTTCGGTTTCCCCGGTTTCGACAATCACGAACGCCGAAGCGAAGTTGCAGGGCGCGACGACGGCGGAATCGCTCCTGAACAACATGCCGCAGGTTCTCGCAAACCAAGGCGCACAGTTGTCGAACGGATCGTCTGGCACCGCCAGCCTTGACCTTCGTGGCTTGGGACCCAAGCGTACGTTGGTGCTGGTCAACGGTCGCCGTCTGCACCCCGCTAACATTCTGGCTCCGACGGCCGACTTGAATACGATTCCCGTGCCGCTTGTCGAACGCGTCGAACTTCTGACGGGCGGCGCCTCGGCAGTGTACGGCGCTGATGCCGTTGCCGGCGTTGTGAACTTCATCATGCGCAAGAATTTTGAAGGTCTTGAAGTAGGCGGGCAGTACGGCATATTCGACCACGACAACGACGACGGGAAAACGCGCAAGCTCATCACCGATTCCGGATTTAGCAACGCCGATCAACACGTCGATGACGGGCGGGCGATCAATCTCTGGGGAATTATGGGTGCCAACGCGCCGGATGGCGCCGGCAACGTCACAATGTATGTCCAATACCGTCATGCCCAGCCTGTGCTGCAAGGCGAACGCGACTTCTCGAATTGCACAATCGCAGATCCGCCGGGGCCACCGACCGGTCGTTACTGCGGTGGTTCATCGAACGGACCGACGGGGCGTTTCACCAGCGTGGATGATCCCAACGGCACCCGGTTCACTGCGAGTTCGACAGTGCCCGGTGCGTTCCGGCCCTTCGATCCGAACATCGATACCTACAATTTCAATCCGACGAACTATCTGGTGCGCCCGGATGAGCGGTATCTGATCGGTACGCAAGGCCACTATCAGTTGGCGCCCGATCTTGAGGTGTACGGCGAGGCGTCCTTTATGGAGGACAACACAACAGCTCAAATTGCTGCCAGTGGCTACTTCGCAAACTCGGGTCCGTTTCCGGGTGGATTCTTGCTTTTGAATTGCAACAATCCATTCCTTCAAACGGGTGCCCCCACGGTGGGTACTACGCAGGTCACACCTTTCAACGCCTTGTGCGGAAATCTACTGCCCGCCCCCTTGGGCGTTGGGGGAACAGCAACGGTAAATATCGGGCGTCGGTTCTTTGAATCGGGCCTTGGCCGTCAGGATGTGTTTAAGACCACGAGCTATCGGGTCGTCGGTGGCCTGCGAGGCGAAATCGACGACTGGGATTACGACATCTCTGCACAATACGGCACGGCATCGACCCCAAGAGCGTACGTCAATGACGTTTCGAAAACCCGCGCGCAGCGCTCTCTGCTTGTCGTCGATCCGGATGGTGCCGGGCCCTTGGCGCCGGTTTGCCAATCTGTCATCGACGGAACGGATCCCAACTGCGTGCCTGCTAATATTTTTACGAACGGACAGCTCACGGGGGCTGCAATCGCCTACACCTCGGGCACGGGAATTCGCACAACCATCACCAAAGAGCAGGTTGTGAACGCTTCAGCGAACGGCGAAGTGGGCCTTGGGTCGCCTTGGGCGCAAGACAATATCGCCCTCGCATTTGGTGGTGAATACCGCTTTAGCGCCCTGCAGCACATCTCCGATGATGTTTTCTCTTCGGGCGATCTATACGGACAGGGTGGTGACAATCCGCCGGTCAACGGCAGTTACGACGTGTGGGAAGCCTTCGGTGAAATTCAGATCCCGCTGGTTCAAGATGCGCCTTGGGCGAAAAGCTTGGACATCGAAGGCGGCTATCGCATTTCGGATTACGACAATGCCGGAATCACGCACACCTACAAATACGGCGGGTCGTGGATGCCAACTGACGACTTGTTGGTTCGCGGCTCCTTCCAGCGCGCGGTGCGGGCACCGAACGTAATTGAACTGTTTACGCCTGCAGGGCAGGGCCTGTTTGCCGGTCGTGATCTTTGCGCGGTTAGCACCTCGGGCACGCCGTCATTCTATTCTGCGGCTCAGTGTGCGTTTACCGGCATGACGCTCGCGCAATACACCACGGCAAACGCAGTGCCGGCGGGATTTGCCTTCACGTGCGCGTCGTCCCAATGCGCAGGAACATTCTCGGGTAATCCAAACCTCAAGCCTGAGTCGTCTGATACAAAATCGTTCGGCGTTGTATTCACGCCCACGTTCTTGAAAGGGTTCACGGCGACAGTCGACTACTACGACATCTTCATCGACAGTCCGATTCAGATTCAAAACGCCAATGCGATCCAGGTCGAGTGCGTTGTGTCGCACAATCCCGCCGTGTGCGCGCTCATCCATCGCACGGCGCAGGGCAATATTCTTGACACCTCGACCCTTGGTTCAGGCGTTTCGCAGATTACGCAAAACGTAGGTTCCAACGCGACATCTGGCATCGACTACGAAGTGAATTACCGTTTCGATCTCGACAACATCGGCATGGGCGGCGCGTTGCAATTTGCCCTAGCCGGAAACTACTCCGAGAAGTTTGAAGTCAATAATGGACCCGGCATCCGGACCTATGATTGCGTCGGATTGTTCGGTCCTATCTGCGGACTGCCGCTGCCTGAAAACAAGCATCGCTTGCGCACGACGTGGGCAACGCCGTGGGACGTCGATTTGTCTCTCGCTTGGCGTTACATCGGTGAGGTTCAACTGGACATCGACACGACCCAGCCGATTCTCAGTGGATTCTGCAATGGCCCATGCAATGTGCCGAATAATCACTCGATCAAGGCGTACGACTATTTCGACATATCGTTCCGCTGGGCGGCCTCCGATCACATCTCGATTGTAGGCGGCATAAACAACGTGACCGACGAGGATCCGCCGATTCTGGATTCCAACGTGTTTGGCATATCGTCTCCGCCGTTTGGCAACGGCAACACCTATCCGGCGGTCTATGACTCGCTTGGCCGGGAACTCTTCGTCAGCATGACCACACGGTTCTAGGAACTGAAATCAGTCGGAATGCGGCGGCGGCCCCAGGGGCCGCCGCTTTCGTTGCTGCCGTCGAGGGAGGGCTTAGCTCGATACTGGTATGGGAATATCGCGCGGGACTGGCACTGGAGTTTTGAAGACGAAGCTTTACGCTCCCGATGTGCGCGGCATTTTGAATGTAGGTCCCAAATTGAATTACACCGTCAAACTTGCTGTCATGGCATATTGTATCGCCGGTCTGGCGCTTTCGAACGCCGTCGGCGCAGAAGGGCTGACGTCGGCCGCAGGCTCCCCACCGGCACCGCAACCGGATCAATCGAAGCCCAATCCCGAAAATGCCGCTCCGGCATATCTTGACGAGGAAATTTGCAAGACGCGCGAAGAACCGATTACTGGAACGCGCATCTCTCGCAAACGTCAGGTGTGTCACACGCGTCGCGAGTGGCTGCAAGAAGCACAAGTTGCCCAGGATACTCTGAACAAAATTCAAGAGTCTGGCAGAGCGTCCAACGGCATCGCAGGAGGGCGCAAGGGCGGAGGCGGCTCCTAGGAGCAGTTTTCAAATGCCTTAGAGCCGCTTCCTTGGGTTGACGCCCTTCGCGCGATCTGCCACTTCGCGCACCCCATGTCAGCGATCCCCCTCATCCCCGGTCTCGCCACGCTCGCGCCCCGCTACGAGGCACTGCTCTGCGACGTGTGGGGCGTCATCCATAACGGCCGCGAAGCCTTCGCCGGCGTCGTCGACTGCCTCACGCGCTACCGCGAGAAAGGCGGCGTCGTGCTCCTGCTCTCGAACGCACCCCGCCCGAACGGCCCCATCCGCGACCAGCTCGCGACGCTGGGCGTGCCAGCCACCGCTTACGACACGATCGTGACCTCGGGCGACCTAACGCGCGAACTCATGGCCGAGCGCGCCAGCGCGGCGCGGCCGCTCAAACTCCACCACGTCGGCCCGGACCGCGATCTGCCGCTGTTCGAACATCTCCACGTCGTGCGCGTCGCGCTGGCGCAAGCCGACGCGATCGTCTGCACCGGTCCGTTCGACGACACGACCGAAGGCCCCGACGACTACCGCGACTATTGGCACGAGGCGCTGAAGCGCAAGCTTCCGTTCTATTGCGCCAACCCCGACCTCGTCGTTCAGCGCGGCGATCAGCTG
>JAIOQG010000348.1 GCA_021413465.1 Alphaproteobacteria bacterium
ACAGGGCGTCAAGCTGCAATATTCGTTCGACCCGTCGCATTTCATCAATCAGTCGATCGAGATGTTGTCGCGGGATTTGATCTTGGGGATTCTGCTTGCGGTCGGCGTGTTGTGGTTCTTCATGCGGGAATGGCGGGCGACAATCATTATCTCGTCGGCGATCCCCATATGTCTGTTCGCGGTGGTGGTGCTGTTGCAGCTGTCGGGGCGCACGCTGAACATGGTGTCGCTGGCGGGGCTCGCATTTGCCACCGGCATGGTGCTCGATGCCGCTATCGTCGCGTTTGAAAACATTTTGCGATTGCGCGAGCACGGCATGCCGGCGGCGGAGGCGGCGCAGAAGGGCACCGATCAGGTTTGGGGCGCGCTGCTGGCCACGACGGCAACGAATGTCGCGATCTTCATGCCGGTTATTTTCTTGAAAGACGTCGAAGGGCAGTTGTTTGCGGATTTGTCGCTGACGATTGCGGCGGCGGTGCTGATCTCGCTGATCGTCGCCGTCACCGTGGTGCCGATGCTGAGCGTGCTGTTCCTGCAGACGCGGCCCAAGGTGCCGGAGTTTGCCCATGTGTGGCGCGGCATCGCCGACTATGTGATGGGCACGACCGATACGCCGCGCAAGCGCTGGCTTTGGATCGGCGGATTAATCGGCGGATCGATCGTGGGCACGGTTGCGATGGCGCCGAGCTTGCAGTATCTGCCGCAGGTTAAGCGCGCGGCGATCGACGTGTTCTTTCAGCTGCCGCCCGCGGCCACGGTGGGCTTTACCGAGAACGAGATTGCCAAGCCCATCATCGCGCGGTTGCAGCCCTATATGAAGGGCGAGAAGCAGCCTGCCTTGCTGAACTATTATTTGATCAATTACGGGCCCGGCAATTTGAATATGGCGGTGCGCACGCTCGACGAATCCGCGTTGGCGCCGACGATGCTGCCGATCGTGCGCAAGGAGATCTTGAAGGACCTGCCCGATACGCAGGCGTTCGCGGTCGTGGGCAGTTTGTTCGGCGGCTTCGACGAAGGCGGCGGCATCACCATCAACGTACAATCGGCGGACCCCGAAGCCATGCGCAATGCGGCGCGCAAGGGGTTTGAATTGTTGACGAAGCGCTTTCCCGACGCCTCGGTGAACCCGCAACCCTCGCTCGACTACGACCAGCCGGAGTTCAAGATCCTGCCGAACGACCGCGCCATCAGCGAGGCGGGATGGACGCGCGGCGAGGTTGGGCAAGTCGTGCAGTCTTTCGGCCAAGGGCTTTATGTCGGCCAACGCTATGACGGCGAGAAGCGCTTGTTCATGATTTTGAAGTCCGAGCCGCTGGTCTCGTCCGACGGGTTGATCAGCGCGCCGGTGGCAACGCCCAATGCCGGCGTCGAGCCGTTGGGGCAGTTGGTGAGCGTGAAAGATTCGTTGGCGCCGAGCGGGCTTTACCGGCTCGACCGGCGGCGCACGATCGCGCTGAACTTTCAGCCGCCGGAAGGCGTGGCGCTGCAGGATGTGCTCACCACGATCCGCGCCGAGATCGAACCCGAGATCAAGAAGGTGCTGCCGGCCGATGGGCGCGTGTTTTACGGCGCGGCGGCGGACCATCTCGACAATGCGCTGTGGACGATGGGCAAGAACTTCGCGCTCGCGGTGTTGATCCTGTTTCTGATCATGGCGGCGTTGTTCAAGTCGGTGACGGACTCGGCGATTGCGACGATCGGCTTGCCGCTTGGCACGGTGGGCGGCGTGGCGGCGCTGCAGTTTATCGGGTTGTTCGTGTTCCAGCCGCTCGATCTGTTGACGATGATCGGGTTCATCATCGTGCTGGGGCTTGTCGTCAACAACACCATACTGCTCGTTGCGCGCACGCGGCAGGCGGAGGCCGAAGGCATGGACCGCGCGGACGCCGTGCGCTCAAGCCTTGAGACACGGCTGCGGCCGATTTTCTCGAGCACGCTGACGGCGATTTTCGGCATGTTGCCGCTGGTCGTTATTCCGGGTGCGGGCGCGGAGATCTATCGTGGGCTTGCCGCGGTGATCGTGGGCGGCATTTTGATCAGCCATATTTTCACCGTCATCCTGATCCCGGCGATGCTCCGGATTGGCGAAGCGAAAACCGCACAAAGGCAGGCGCCGATGACATCTCCCTCTCCGTTCAAGGTGGCCGCAGAATGAAGCTCAATCGCACGACGATCGGCGCTGGGGGCGCGCTCGCGCTTGTCGCGCTGACTTTGACCTTTTGGTACTGGCCGCGCGGCGAGACGGCGGCGGTTGCCGTCGCCGAAGCGGCGGTGAAGGTCGACGACAGCGAGTTGCCGGCTGTGGGCATCACGCACGTGAAAGCGACGCGCATCGCGCCGCAGGTGAGCTATCCCGGCACCGTCGTGTCACGCAACGACTCGCGTCTGGCTGCAGACTTCGAGGGCCGCGTCGAGTGGGTGGCGGAGGTCGGCACGGTCGTGAAGCAAGGCGAGGTCGTGGCGCGGCTCGACAGTCAGATGGCCGCGATGCAGCTCGACTCCGACAAGGCCAACGTGGCGCGGCTGGGGGCCGTGCTGCAGTTCGACCGGGCGCACGCGACGCGCATGCAGGAATTGCTCGAACGCAAGGTGATGTCGAAATCGGCTGCGGATCAGGCGGTGTCGACGCGCGACAGCAACGAGGCCGCCTTGAAGCAAGCGCAAGCGGCTTTGAAGCGGTCGCAGTATCAACTCGAGCACGCCGAGATTCGCGCGCCGTTCGACGGCCGCGTCGTGGCGCGCCTCATCAACGCCGGCGAGTATGCGAACGCGGGCAAGGACGTGGTG
>JAIOQG010000011.1 GCA_021413465.1 Alphaproteobacteria bacterium
CTTGCGCCTCACGCGCGACGGCGGCGGCGTATTCGGCGCCCGGGTTTTCGCTCAAGATCGGCCTATTCGTTGGTTGCTTGGGGGCTTATATGGCACTGGGCCCTAAGGTTCGCGAGGGGCAAATGTCCGCAGGGTTGCGCGACCCCTGGGTTTTGGCTATATCCGCGCGCTCTTTAGACCGCCCCTGTCGCACGGGGACCCCGCTTCGAGGCCTGAATACCATGAAAAAAGAAGGTCATCCCGACTATCACTACATCACGGTCCTTCTGAACGACGGCTCGAAGTATATTTCGCGCTCGACGTGGGGTTCGGAGGGCGATGTGATGACGCTCGACATCGATCCGACCACCCACCCGGCCTGGACCGGCGGCGGCCAACAGCTGCTCGACCGCGCGGGCCGCGTCTCGAAGTTCAACAAGAAATTCGAAGGCATGGGCGTCGGCGCGAAGAAGTAGGCGCCGGCTTAATTCACGCATCGAACATAAACACCCGTTTCAAAATCGCGGTCAAAAGCGGAACGAATTGGCTCGTCTATTAGATGAAGCCAACTGTCGTCCCGATTGAGCACGGCGCCGATTGCAACGTATTGGACCTTCCTAGCATCTAGTTCTTCCTCCGAGCAGTTGCGCATATCACCGCGAATACGCCAACCGCTGTCGGGATGTTTGTCGCCATCGTTCCCCATATCCGGCTCCTCTCGGTAGACGTAGTGAACTTGCACTCCCTCGTCGAGGACGCACCTGTCGACTAAACATCGTTCCCAAAATTCCCGCCGAGAATCTTTCGGCAGCCCCTTTTCCTTTACCACGTCGCCAAAAATCACATCGATCGCAAGTTCGCGCCGAAACTTGACTCTCGCGCCGCATTCTAGGCCCGGCATGTCGGACGGCGAGGAATCTAAGTCGCCTTCGAGCGCGTCGGCCTCTACGGCAGTGACCAACACCCACATGCGTTCGCAATCCCATTTTTCGCTGGGAGGGTTTGCTCGAAACATAAGTTTGACCAAATCGCCGACGCCTATCGCCTGAAGGCGCTCAAGTGTTGGCGGGAAAAAAGTGTAGGGCGCCGCGCTTGCGGCCGGTCGAGGATCGACTAAGTCGTAGGCGTCAGCCATTAGGGGCTCCGGTGTCCTGTCTGTGAGCCATCCTCCCGCCACAACCAACGCAGCGCGTCCGCGAAGATCGCGCCGCCGTGGCGGAGGCTGTGGCCGCCGGTGCCGAAGGCGAAACGGTGGTCGTATCCGGCGAAGGCGAGCGCGCTTGCCATGGTTTGATTGGCGAGCGGCCAGTCGCCGGTGATGAAGCCCGCGTCGTTGGCGCCGCTTTGCAGGAAGATGCGGATGGGTTTGCGCCGCGTCGCGCGCACGAGATACGGGTAGGCATGGCCGCCGTGGATGTTCACGAACGAGCCGCAATGGCTGAGCACGCGGCCGAACTGTTCGGGGAAATGCCACGCCGCGGTGAAGGCGCAGATGCCGCCGCTGCTGATGCCGCACAAGGTGCGGTGCGCCGGGTCTTTGCTGATCGTTAGTGCAGCGCTTGCTTCGACGAAGGGCAAGACGTCTTCGAGCAGGAAGCGGCCGAAGGTTGGGGTTAGCGTGTCGTATTCGAGGCTGCGCTGCGCCATGGCAGCGTCGAATGCTTTGCCTTGGCGTTCGGCCGGGGCGGCGCCGATGCGGCCGGGGTTGACGAAGACGGCTACCGTCGGCGCGATGTCGCCGCGCGCATGCAGGCTGTCGAGGACGCGCGCGGCACGCACCGCGCCTTTGGGATTCAAATAGGATTCGCCGTCGTTGAAGACGATCAGATGAGCCGTGTTCGCGCTGTCGAATTTTGCCGGCACGTAGACGTGGATGTTGCGTCGCGTGCCGGGATAGAGGCGACTTTGCTCCCAGTCCGCATGCGCCGTTAGAGTGCCCGGCGCAACGTCGTCGCCGGGATAGGCTTCGGGGCACGGGTGATAGGGCGCGTCGCCGGCGTGGTTGAGAGACAGAAGAAAATCGGCGCGCGACCTGCCGTTTGCCTCAGCCGGTGCAGGCTGATCGAGGCCCAGAAGGCGATAGGTTTCGACGTCCATCGGCATCGTTTCATCCATAAGCTGTCGGGCGCGACTAGAGCCAGTGCCATGCCGT
>JAIOQG010000386.1 GCA_021413465.1 Alphaproteobacteria bacterium
AAGCGCCAGGAGCGCTCGATTGCGCTCGTTTGCCTCGACTTGCTCTCCTCGCTCGGCGTTCTCACGCAACTCGCTAAGGATGCCCGGTCGCGCGGCAATCCTTACGGGCCCTACACGATTCGTCTCGTGCGCAGCTGCATGCGCGATCTCGACGTCTACGAACGAAATCGCGAACGCATCGCCGACATCTCCGATCCGAACGTGCGCGCGGAAATCTACCAATGCATGGCGCGCATGACATTGGCCGTCGAGGGGATTTTGGGTGAATCGGACATTATCGCCGCAAACGATGAAGCGATCGAACTGGCGCGTGCAACGGGCGACAACGCCAAGGCTGCAGACTTGATCCAGCAACGCAACGAACGCAGCGTGCGCCGCGACGCATCGTTTGATTTCATGACGGAAACGACAACGGATCTCGGTGGTCCGCTTGCATTGAAACTGCGCAAAGTGGCGAAATCGGAAGCGCAAAACCTCGCCGCAATCGTCGCGGCGAACGCGCAGTCTGCGGCATCTGTACCGCAGAAAATCGACGACTGATTATTGCCCCATCGCCGCGTCAAGCGTCGTCCACATCAAATCGCAATCGACCACCTGTCCAATGGACATTGCCTTGTCGATTGCCATGACGGTAAGTCCCGCCTCGATCGCCTGAAACGGTGACACCGGAAACTCCGCTTCCCCGCTGAGAGCCGCCATCAGATCGCGCGCCATGGCCACGTCTGCGCCATTGTGGTCGCTTTCGGAGGTTTGGTATTTGCGCCGAAACGGTTGTCCCGTCTCCAGCGTGCGTCGCCACATCAGCGTGTTGCGCACAAGGTCGGCCATCAGCGTGCCTTCGGTGCCCGCCACGTACCAACGCCGTTCGCGCAACGCGCTATTGCTGTTGGCGTGGAACGACAATTGTACGCCGTTGGCATACTCGATAAGCGCTGTTTGGTGATCCGTCACGTTCGCATCGCTTGCAAAAGCGTCGTCATGCGCAGCCCAGCCGCCCGGCCATGTCTCGAACGCCGCTGTGCCGTCGTCATAGGTACGCGTTTGAGGAGCGCGGTCTGCCCGGAAGACACCGCGGCCGCCGAAACTCGAAACCCGGCGCGGTCGCGCGCCCGCGATTTCGGCCAGAATATCGAAATCGTGGCACACCTTGTCGAGCAGAAACGACCCGCCCCACTCGCGCTTGCGCCGCCAATTGCGCGCGAGATAGGCGCCGTGTTCGGGCGGCAGATGCTCGGTCGCATCGATCGAAACGATTTGCCCCAAATGGCCCTCATGCACGACGTCGAGAATTTCGCGCACGATCGGTGCCGAGCGCATCACAAGCCCCACGTGGAGATCCGGCGTCTCTTCGTGCGAAATCCGTTGTGCCAGTGCGTAGGATTCGTTTTCCGTCCGTACCACCGGCTTCTCGGCGAAGATCGGCGCGCGCCCGTAAAGCGCCAACATCAAATGCTCGGCATGCAAATGATTGGGCGATCCGATCATGATCAAATCGTGCGGCCCGGAGGTCAAAAGTTCCTCGACGCTGCCATACGCTTGGCCGGAGGCGATGCCCTCTTGTTTCAAGCGCTCAAGACCGACGGGCGCGGGGTCCGCAAAGCCGTTCACTTCGAGTTCGGCCCCGACCTGTTGTAGCGCCGAAAGCACGGCGCTGATCCGCTGCCCCAGGCCGATAACGGCAACTTTCATGCTAAAATCACATTTCCATGCGCGGACAACCGATACGCAGCATATTCCCGTTGATGTCCATCAACACGAATTCCGGAACGCCCCACGGTTTGAGCTCGATCGGCATCAGCTTGCCCACGTTGGCGTCTTTGAATGCCGCGTACGTAGCGTCTAGATCGTCGACGTAGAAATAGCACGTGTGGTCGGTCAGGCTGCCGTCGATGCCAGGCACGCAGAAAAATTGAACCTGAAGCCCGTTGCGCATCATGAACAAAAACGAATCGGGAGGTTCCGACTCGTGCGCGCAAATGAAGCCGAGCTTTTCGTAGAACGCGCGCGTCTCGGTCGGATCGCGCATCGGCAGAGTAGGAACTGCAAAATCAGGCATTTGGCCCCCGGATCAGCGGAACCATCTCATACTGTCACGCCTCGCTTAGGCAAGCCAAGCATGCCGGCGCGTTAGCGCGTCGGCACCGGCTTCTCGCCGCGATAATCGTAGAATCCGCGCTTGGTCTTCTGCCCCAGCCAACCCGCCTCCACGTATTTCACCAGCAAGGGGCACGGCCGGTACTTCGAATCTGCCAGGCCCTCATACAGCACCTGCATTACCGACAGACACGTGTCGAGCCCGATGAAATCGGCCAGTTGCAACGGTCCCATCGGGTGGTTCGCACCCAACCGCATGGCCGTGTCGATCGCTTCGACCGTACCCACGCCTTCGTAAAGCGTATAGACCGCCTCGTTGATCATCGGCAGCAGGATGCGGTTGACGATGAAGGCTGGGAAGTCCTCCGAATTTGCGGTCGTCTTGCCGAGCCGGTTTACGACCGCCTGCACCGCCTGAAACGTCTCTTCTTCGGTCGCAATGCCGCGGATCAGTTCGACCAGCTGCATCAACGGCACCGGGTTCATGAAATGCAGCCCGATGAAGCGCTCCGGCCGGTCGGTGACCGAAGCCAAGCGCGTGATCGAGATCGAAGACGTGTTCGACGCAATCATCGCCTGCTTCGAAAGCTTCGGGCACAGTTCGATAAAGATCTGACGCTTCAGTTTTTCGTCTTCGGTCGCCGCCTCGATCGCAAGATCGACATTCGCGAAATCGTCCAGCGAGGGCGCCGCATGAATACGCTTCATCGCCTTGTCTTTTTCCGCGTCGCTGATCTTCCCGCGCGCGACCTGCCGCGAGAGGTTTCCGGAAATGATTTCGAACGCGGCATCGATGCGGTCGCGCTTCACGTCGTTGATCAACACGTCATAGCCGGCAAGTGCGCATACATGTGCAATGCCGTTGCCCATCTGGCCCGCGCCGATGACGCCGATACGTTCGATATTCATGACCTGCTTCGACCCGTTTTTTGCTCGCGCGGATTGCGCGATTCTAAAGTTGATAGGCTTACGCCCCTCAATAACCCTGCTTCTTCAGCTCTTCGTCCAATTCCGGCACCGCCTTGAACAAATCGGCGACGAGACCGTAATCGGCCACCTGGAAGATGGGCGCTTCTTCGTCTTTGTTGATGGCGACGATGACCTTCGAATCTTTCATACCCGCCAAATGCTGGATGGCGCCTGAAATTCCAACCGCGATGTAAAGCTCAGGCGCCACCACCTTGCCGGTTTGGCCGACTTGATAATCGTTGGGCACGAAGCCCGCATCGACCGCCGCCCGCGACGCGCCGACCGCGGCTTTCAAACGATCTGCGATTTTTTCGAGCATCGGGAAATTGTCTCCCGATTGCATGCCGCGCCCGCCGGAAATGACGATCTTGGCGGAAGCCAGTTCCGGCCGTTCCGACTTTGACAACTCGTCCTTCACGAACTCCGAAATGCCGGGGTTCTGACCGGCACCGATGGTCTCGATTGGCGCCGTACCGGTCAGCGCAGTGGCCTTGAACGTGGTCGAGCGCACGGTAATGACCTTCTTTGCACCCGCAGGCGATTGCACCTGTTGCATCGCGTTGCCGGCATAGATCGGTCGCGTAAATGTGTCCGGCCCGTCGACCGAAACGATCTCCGAGATCTGCGCCACATCCAAGGCCGCCGCAACGCGCGGCATGAAATTCTTGCCGCTGGTCGACGCCGGCGAAAGGACGGCGTTGTACTTGCCCGCAAGCTCGACGATCAGCACCGCCATATTCTCCGCGAGTTGCTTGCCATAGAGCACATCGTCGGCAAGCAAAACCTTGGCCGCACCGGCAAGCTTAGACGCCTGTTCGGCGACGCCTTTCGCATTCTGGCCCGCAACCAAAATATCGACCGGTCCGCCGAGGGCGAGTGCCGCGGTCATCGTCTTCAACGTCGCGTCTTTCAGCGTCGTGTTGTCGTGTTCTGCAACCAGAAGAACGGACATCAGATAACCCCCGCTTCGTTCTTCAATTTATCGACCAATTCCTGCACGGTTTTGACTTTGACGCCGCCTTTGCGCGTCGGTGGCTCGCTTACCTTCAAAACCTTCAAGCGCGGTGACGGATCGACGCCGTAATCGGCCGGTGTCTTCATATCGATCGGCTTCTTTTTGGCTTTCATGATGTTCGGCAGCGACGCATAGCGCGGCTCGTTCAAACGCAGATCGGTTGTCACGATCGCCGGCATCGTCAAGCGGATGGTCTGCAGCCCGCCGTCGACTTCGCGCGTGACTTCGGCCTTGCCGCCTTCGATGGAGACTTTCGATGCAAAGGTGCCCTGGGGCCAGCCCAAAAGTTGCGCGAGCATTTGTCCGGTTTGGTTGCAGTCGTCGTCGATCGCCTGTTTGCCCAGAATGATCAGTTGCGGTTCCTCCGCCTTAGCGATAGCGGCCAAAATCTTCGCCACCGTCAGCGGCTCGACCTCGTGCTCGACCTTCACCAAGATCCCCCGGTCTGCGCCCATGGCAAGTGCGGTGCGGATGGTCTCTTGCGCTTCTTGCGCCCCCACCGAAACTGCGATGATCTCCGTCACGACGCCCTTTTCCTTGAGCCGGATCGCCTCTTCGACGCCGATCTCGTCGAACGGGTTCATCGACATTTTCACATTGGCAAGGTCGACCCCCGTCTGATCCGGCTTAACCCGGATTTTTACGTTGTAATCGACGACGCGCTTGATTGGGACAAGCACCTTCATCAGGCTGATCTCTCCGCTGGAATGGGCTGTGGTCGGCGCAAAGAAGGCGCTCTCTAGCCTCGATGGAATTCCTGTAATTGTGCGGTGCACAAATTACGTGCAACGGCGAAATCTGTCAACGAAACTGGGATCGTTAAGCCTGCCAGGCACTTAACGTCCCTGTGGTTAAGCCCGTCCCCTGTGGTTGTCACACGGACAAGCGCTCATTCATGCCTCTTTGCGGACCGGTCAGCGGGCTGCAGCGAACAGAGGTTGGTCGGGGCGCTTGAACAAGGCAACAAGCAAAACGCCAGCCGTAAGGCCGCCTATATGAGCCCACCAGGCCGTACCGTCCTCGACGTCGGTCGCGATAAAAAAGATCTGGGTCGCGACCCAAGCGCCAATCACCACAAATGCCGGCAATTTCAGCGGAATGCGCATGAAAGCCAGCGACCACATCCACACCCGCGGATACAGCATGATATAAGCGCCGATCACGCCGGCCACCGCACCCGACGCGCCGATCAAAGGCGCCTCCGAACCCACGTTCATGAACACGTGCGCCAATCCGGCCGCGATGCCGCAAAGCAAGTAAAATAGCGTGAAACTGATTGCCCCCATCGCGTCTTCGACATTGTCGCCGAAAACCCAAAGAAACAGCATATTCCCCAGCAAGTGCATCCAATCGCCGTGCAGAAACATATAGGTGAAGAGCGTCGCCTCGGGCGGCAATTCGCCTAGCCAAACGGGAAGGTTAGTCGCCCCGAACACGGACACCGGAACGACGCCGGCCGTCGAAACAACCTCGTTAAGCGCATTCTCGCCCAGCGAGAACTGCCACATGAAAACGACCACATTGATGAGTATCAACGTGACGGTCGCGAACTGAAACCGGATGTAGCGAAGGGGATTGTCGTCTTTGAGCGGCAGAAAAACCATGAACGCCTCGGCACGAGAACTAGGACCAACGGACAAGTCTAGCCGACCGCCAATGAATACGCGACGCCCGATCCAAGGCGCCCAAACTCAAACCTTCAGCAGCGCCCTGATATCATCGAGCACCCTTAGCCAATTATCGATATGGCGTTTGAAATTGTCCTTCGTTACCCCGTCTTTGATGTTCACCGAATAGTCGAACATGAACATCTTGCCGTCCTTGTTCAGGTACGCGCGCCCGAAAACGAACTTTTGATTATAGACGTTGGCGCTTTCCAAACTCGCATTTTTGCTCAGTTCCCATTGCGCCAAGAACTGCAGATTGTTGCAGCGACGGCTTTCGGCGCCGGTGCCGACGCAATCGTACATGTTGACGTAAAATTCGGTACCTTTCGGCGTTTTTGCAGACAGCCAAGGGTCAGACTCCTTAGTCGTGGAATCTTTTGCCGTCATGCCGAAAGACGACAACAGCGCGATCAATTCGACGCGGGTGATCCCCTGATCGAAGACTTGCGTGGGGCTTCCCGCAGCGTGAGCCGGTCCGCCGCAGCCCAAGATCACAAGAAGCACGGCGCTCAGGAATTTGCGCATCGTTTTTTCTCCACGCTGGTGTGTAAGGCGGACAAAATCTACTTGCCGCACGTCATATTGCAACTGTCGGAACTTTTAGCTCCGGTTAGCGCCGGGGATCCACAACACGTCGCCGCCCCGCTCAAGGTTGGCAAATCGCGACGCAACGAAGAAAAAATCCGACAGGCGATTGGCGTACCTCACCGCTGCGGAACCTACAGCCTCGTGTTCGGCCAACTTCACGATCAGCCGCTCCGCGCGCCGGCACACGGTGCGCGCAACATGCAAATGCGCCGCCGCCGCCGACCCGCCCGGCAAAACGAAAGACCGCAACGGCAACAGCTTCTCGTTCATGGCATCGATTTCGCGCTCTAGCCGGTCGACTTGCGCCTGCGTGATGCGCAACGCCTTCGCCGCGATCTCGCTGCCATCGTCGGGAATGCATAAATCCGCGCCCAAATCGAACAAGTCATTCTGCACGCGCGCCAGCATCGCATCGAGCTCGCCCTGCGCATGAAGCCGGGCGACGCCGACGCAGGCATTGGTTTCATCGACCGTTCCATACGCTTCGATACGCGGGTCGAATTTTGCCACGCGCTTTCCGGTCCCAAGCGCCGTATCGCCGTTGTCGCCAGTGCGCGTGTAGATGCGGTTCAAAACGACCACGTCGGAGTCTCCCTCAAGGCGTCGGACCTCGACCCGAAAAATAGAGCACAGCCATGATCACAACGATCGCAATCAGCTGCGCCACAATGCGCAATCGCATCAACTTATTTGAATACGTGCGCGCGAAATCGCCACCGCGAAAAAGACTATAAAGCCCAAAAACCAAAACCAGCGCTACGGCGGCGACCGCGACAATGACCAGTATTTTTCCATCAAGCATGATGGACAACTCCATAGCCCGCTTGGCGCCCGGCGGCAATCCGCGACCTTACGGCCCGGGGAACAC
>JAIOQG010000387.1 GCA_021413465.1 Alphaproteobacteria bacterium
TTGACTGACCGCACCATCACCGTTGACTTGAGCGCGCCGTCGCGGGTGGCGGATTTGCCTGTGTTGGCGCGGCGGGTGTTTGACTGGTGGCTCGGCGAACTTGTGGCGTTGGCGCCGGCTTGGCTGACCTCGCGCTTGCCGAAGCCGTCTGAGGTGGCGTTGCTGTTCGTGCGTGGCGAGAATTGGCGCATTGTGCCCGGCACCGACGCCGCGCAGGCGTTCGAGTTGGAGGCGGGAGTGAGCGACAAGGAGATCGCCGATCGCATTCTGCAGATCGCGCCGAACTTTAGTCTGTCGCGGCTTGTGATCGTGTTGCCGGCGCAAAGCGTGTTGCGGCGACGGATCGAGCTGCCGTTGATGCCGGACGCGAGCGTGCGTTCGGCGGTCGAGTTGCAGATCGATCGTTTGTCGCCGTTCAAGGCGGATGCGGTGCGCTTTGCCGTGCGCGTGCTGGAGCGCGATGTGATCGAAGGCAAGCTCTCGGCCGATGTCGCCATCGCGCCGCGGGCGCCGGTCGAGCAGTTGGAAGCGCGTTTGAGCGCGCTGGGATTGAAGCCCGTCGCGGTGGATGTCGAAGGCGGCAATGGCGAGCGCAGCGGCTTCGATTTGCGCGCGGGGGACAGGACGCAAGGGTCGCAACGCGCAATGCTCGTCACCGCGGCATTGATCTGCGGCGCTTTGTTGATTTGGTATCTCGCGATCTATGCCTGGGGCGCGGCGCGCGAGCGCCAGATCGCCGGGTGGCAATCCGCCGTGGCGGACTTGCGGCCGGTGGCGGAGCGCTCGGCCTTGCTGCGGCGCCAACTTGACGGGTTGATCGAACCCCTGGCGATGGCGCGCCAACACAAGGCGGGGCTGACTTTGGCTCTGCTTTCGGAGTTGACGCAACTGTTGCCGGACGGGGCGCGTCTGACGGAGCTGCGTATTACCGGGGACACGGTCGACATGACGGGCCTTGCGCTCGATCCGCCGAGTTTGATTTCGAAGCTCGAAGCCTCGAAGCGCTTCAAGGACGTAAAATTCCGTTCGCCCGTGACCAGGCGGCCGGAAGTGGGCAAAGACCGTTTCGAGATCTCCATGAAGCTCGAAGGGGAGGGCGGCAAATGAAGTTCGACCTAACGCCCCCCGTTCAGCGCGTCATTGCGCTCGCCATCGTCGGCGCAATCCTGCTGCTGGTATTTCAGGGGATCGTCCGGCCGATTTGGGCGGCGTCGTCGTTGCATGCCGAACAAATCGGTATGTTGAAGCGCCAGGTTTTGACGATGCGCGGGTTGGCGGAGGCCGCACCGCGCTTTGAAGCGCTGTCGAAGAAGCTTGCCGCAAACCCTGACATTCAACAGCTGACCTTTTCCGCGCCGCAAGCGACGCTGGCGGTGGCGCAGCTGCAAGGTCAACTTAGCCAAATCTTTGCGGCGGCGTCAGCGGTGGTGACGACGAGCCAACCGATGCCCGATGTTCGCGAGGGTTCGCTGACGAAAATATCGGTGCAGTCAACGGTGGAGGCCGAGGTGAAGTCGCTCGTTGCGGCGCTGCACGCGATCGATGCGGCGCGGCCGTTACTGCATATCGACAAGCTGGTCATTCGCGATCCGGACGGCGAATGGGCGAACGCACCGCAGACGAATGCACCGAACAAGCTGCAGATCGAGTTGGTGGTTTCGGCCACGATGCGTGCGCCATGACGCCGTTTGGGGAACTCAGCCTCGTGCGCAAGATGGCGGCCGGCGTTGCGGCGGTGGGGTTTGCCGCCATGGTGCTGGCCTTCGTGCCGTCGCCGTTGCGTCTGCTCGACTTGTTCGACCGTCCGCCGGTGCCGGAGGTAAAGGCGCCGCCGGCGTTGAAGTTGGCGCCAATGCCGCCGCTTGCCGCGTTCGATGTGATTGCGGCGCGGCCGTTGTTCAATGCCGACCGCAAACCCGACCCGGTGCCGCCGCCGCCCGAGGCGCCGAAGCCCGCCATCGTGCTTGGCGATCTGACGCAATATCGTCTGGTCGGCACCGTGCGGGATGCAAACCGGCAGCTGGCACTGGTGCAGAAGACGGGCGCGCAACTTTTGACGTTGAAGCCGGGCGATGTGTTCGAGGGTTGGACGATCGACAAGATCGACGATAAGGGCGTTGCAATCTCAGGTGGCGATCAGAAGCAGGTTCTTGCAATCCCCAAAGCGAATAATCGCGCGCAATCGCCTTGAAGGCGAAATCGCGACGGTTGTACGCGATGGTTTCAACATTGCCGGTCTTTGACGTACCACTTAATTGTTGCGCAATTCACTTGCGCTGGGCTGCGTTTTCTTTTCCCGTGCGTTGCGTTTCGTTCAAGTAGGATCGGTGGAATGGGTTTCGGCTGCGTTTCGATTTGCCGGCGTGAGAGCGCGTCCTTCAGAGCGCTGATACTCAGCTTTGCGTTGGCGTTGAGTGGCTGCGCCAGCGATGGCGAGGATGCGCCGGCGCCCACGACAGTGCCGCCGACGCCGACGGTGTCTGAAGCGGCGCCTGGGGCGAGCGTGGTGCTCGAAGAAAATGCGACGGGCGCACCCACCTTGCCGAAGACGGAGATATTTTCCGGCAGCGACAGGTTCGTCAGGCCGCCGCCGCCGCGCCGCGGGGCCGCCGCCGCCGAAGGTGACGTGGCGCTCGATTTTGCAGATGCGGATGTGAAGGACGTGGTGCGCACCGTGCTCGGCGAAATGCTGAAGCTGCCCTATTCGATCGATGCGCAGGTGCAGGGGAAGGTGACGCTTAAGACCAGTAAGCCGTTGCGCAAAGAAGACGTGATCGCGGCACTTGAAACGGCGCTCAAGGTCAACGGCGCCGTCATCGTGCTTGCCGACAATGTCTATAACGTGGTGCCGGCGACCGAGGCGCAGCGGCGCATTGACGGGTTTGAGCTTTCGGGCTCGCCGCGGGCGCGATTGCCCGGCTACGGCATCGAGATTGTGCCGCTGAAATTCATTGCGGTGACGGAGATGCAGAAGATCTTGCAGCCGATTGCGCCGACGGGCGGCGTGCTGTCGGTCGATGCGGCGCGCAATCTTTTGTTCCTGGCGGGCACGGGGCAGGAGCGCGCCGCGATGCTCGATACGATCCGTCTGTTCGACGTCGATTATTTGAAGGGCATGTCTTATGCGCTGGTGCGGCCGGAGCATATGGAAGCCTCGGCGCTGGCCGATGAGCTCAAGCGCGTGTTCGACAGTACGGTTGGTGCGAATG
>JAIOQG010000369.1 GCA_021413465.1 Alphaproteobacteria bacterium
GCGCCGTGGCCCGTTGCTCTGTCCGGAGATTCAAGTCAACGTTCAACGGCTGGCGCAATCTCGTGCCAGCGTACCTGTCTCCCTATTTTCCTGTCTCAGCGGAGGGGTGCAGTCCAATAGTCGTTCCCCATCGACGGCGCCGTAAGAACTGGCGTCAGCGTGAACCAACCCAAGCTCCCATAACTCAGTCTCTACCCGCTCACGCCATAATCCGCGATCTGGGGACGCAACGCATTGCCGGCGGCGATGTCGGTATCGCCACCGCGTTGCTTCAAAACCCCGCGCAGGAAAAGAAAGAAACGTCGGGAAATAGGTATAGAGAACGTCCTCTTTACCTTCAGCAAAAACCTCACCAAGCACGATCGGTTTCTACCGGCGCACCGGAACGCCCACCTCGTTTCGGCGCCAGAACGGCAGTGTCCAGGGCGGATCGTAAAAATACGCCGTTGGTGTTCCGGTTGCCGACCATTTCGAACCCGAAAGCGTCGAGAGGAGAACGGCTGTTTTCTCGGCGACCGCCTCGGCACTTCGGCTGTTCGAAAACCGCAACACAGCGATGATTTCGCTGGGCACTTCGACGATCTTCACGGCGCCGTTTGTGGGGACGGGCAGCGTCGAGCGGGTGTATGTTGACGGCATGTAAAAGCGTACCCGCCACTTTCCGCCGCCTTCGCGCGTTTGCTCGACCGGGGCCGTCATCGCGATCGTCTCGCTCTTGGCGGCTTGTTGAGCGACCGGAGCCGTCATCGCAATCGACGTCCGTGTGCTGTTGTTGCCAAAGATGAAGTTCGCCAGCAGCGTAAAACCCGCCGAGCGAGCGTCTTCCTCTGCGCCGTCCACCAGCACCTCCGCGGCCAGACGCGGCGCATACTGGCGTATCTCGACAGCCCCGACCTTCTCGACGATCGCAAACGATGGCTCTTCCGTTTTGGCAAACGCGGCTGAGGCGAGGGCTGACATGATGATAAATCCGACTGGAAGCAGATGCTTCGCCATGGGTGACTTCCGACTTTGAGAGTCGAACGAAACGCCCGAGGCCGCTCATCGGCCTCGGGCCTCGCCGATTGGTTTCAGTTCAACTCGCAGGCATCAACACTTTATCGATGACGTGAATGACGCCGTTCGACGCCTTGACGTCGGCGGACGTCACCGTCGCATCGTTGATTTTCACGCCGTGGGTTCCGTCAACTTTCAGCGAACCACCTTGAAGCGTTGCCGGGGAGGTCAACTTTTTGCCGGCCAGGGCCGATGACTCGATCTTGGCGGGAATCACGTGATAGCTGAGGATCGCAACAAGCTTGGCTTTGTTCGCGGGCTTCAGCAGGTCGTCGAGCGTGCCTGCCGGCAAGGCCGCAAACGCTGCATTCGTCGGCGCGAAAACCGTGAACGGCCCTTTGCCGCTCAAAGCGTCGACAAGGCCGGCCGCCTTAAGCGCCGCAACCAGCGTCGAGAAGTCCGGATTTCCGGCCGCAACTTCAACGATCGTTCCGGCCGCCTTTTCCGTCTTGTGCGCAGCCGATGCACTTGAGCTGGCGAGCGGCAAACCAATAGCGGCTGCGACCATAATGAAAGGTATCAAGCTCATGACGATAACTCCAATTTCTCTGAGGGGACGCAAAAAGTTGCTTGCGCACCCGTAGCTAACGACGGGTCGCCGGGTTGGTTCCCGGTGCACAGGGCCTCACCCCGCGAGCGATCGGAGCGAAGTGTCGCGGGAACGATCTGGAGACTGCGCCGTTAAAACGCTACCACCGCGATGTGCGCGCCTCACTCAAGGGGTGCAGTCCAGCACCATCGACGAAATTGCGCGCGTCACTCATCACCCTCAAGCGCCTCTTCGACAAACCCCGCCGGGTCGGCGCAAAATGCCCGCGTCAATTTGAAATGCTCCGTCTGATCGAGGCTCACAGGTTCCAGACCGCGCAACGACAGCAGCAGCAACTGCGCGCCGGGGAACGCCATCAGCAGCGGCGAATGCGTCGCCATGATGACCTGACAGTGCCCGAGCCGCTCCATGCGCCGCAGCAATCGCAGGAACAACACCTGCCGCGACGGCGACAGTGCCGATTCCGGTTCGTCGAAAATGAAAATACCCTGCCGCTCGCAGCGCTCTTCGAAAAAGCGCAAGAACCCCTCGCCATGGGAGTGCGAGAGAAAATCCGGCGGCGCCTCCCCCACCTCGACGGCCGCCCGATCGAGATAACGCGCGACCGAAAAGAAACTCTCTGCCTTGAAGAACCAACCGCTAGTTATCTTCGGCAACCAACTCGCCCGCAGCGCCGGCGCCAGACGCCCGCCCATGGCCTCGATCGCGACGGAATGATCGACGGGCATATAGCCTTTGCCGCCGCCCGCATCGTCGTATCCCGCCATCGCGGCGATGCCTTCAAGCAGAGTCGATTTTCCGGTGCCGTTTTCGCCCACGATGATCGTGATCGGCCGCTCGAACGCAAGCTCGAACGAAGATCGAAACAACGGCAGGCAAAAGGGATAAGCACTCGCGTCGGGCACGCGCGTTTCATCCAACCAAACCCGCCGAAGGTAGGGCGCTGGCAAGTTGATCGTTCGGCGTTTTCGGCTCATGGCGCGCCCCAAGAACTATGCTCGGAACGAACCACGCAAACCTCTACCCGCTCACGCCGTAATCCGCGAACTTAACCGCGATCTGGGGATCCAACACCTTGGCGGCGGCGATGTCGGTTTCGCCGCCTTTTCTATCGCCGCCGCGTTGTTTCAAAACCCCGCGCAAGAAAAGCGACTTGGGCATCTTCCCATCCATCGCCAGCGCCGTCTCGCAATCCTTCAGCGCCTTCGCCGTGTCGCCTTTGCGCAAGTGCACGAAGCACCGGCTCTCGTAGCCTTCCTTGTCCTTCGCGTTCGCCTTCAACGCCGCGTCGCAATCGGCAAGCGCCAGGTCCAGTTCCCGGTTCGCCACCGCCCGCACCCAACAGCGGCGCATCAAGGTCACGGTCATCTTCGGATTGATCTCGAGCGCCCGGCTGTAATCGGCGATCGCGCGGTCGAAATCCTTCAGCATGCGGTAGGCATAGCCGCGCTCGTCGAACGCATCCGCATAATCCGCTTTCAACTTGATCGCCGCGTCGAAATCCGCGACCGCGCGCTTAAACTCGCGCTTGGCGATCAGCGCCGAGCCGCGCTCGCGATACGCCGGCGGAAAATCGGGCAACAGTTTGATCGTCTGCGTGTAGTCGGCAATCGCACGATCCACATCGCCCTTCCGGAAGTGCAGCGCCGAACGATCATAGTAAGCCGCACCCATCGCCGGATCGAGCGCAATAGCCCGGTCGAGATCGGCCGTCGCCAAATCGCCCTGCCCCGCCTTCGCATAGGCCTTGGCGCGTTTGTAAAAGTCGCCCGCGCTCTTCGGCGCCGGATCGCCCGCCGTTGCAACCGTGCCCGGCGCCGCGCTCCCGGCCGCCTGTGCTGCCGGCATCAAACCCAACGCCGCCATCACCGCGATCGCCACACCCGTTCGACTCCGCATCATCCGCTCAACCCCGCACATAGTGAGCGCACCATAGCACGAGCCCGTGGGTAATCGTCACCCCCGCGCCGGCTCGTACCGCTCCGCCACAATGTCGGTGACGATCGGTTTCAGCACCACCCGCAACGCCTCGCACTTCTCGACGATCTCCGGATCGCACTCGCCGCTGCGCGCCGCCGCTAACAGTCTTTCATTGTCGGCAAATTGAAGCAAAAACGCTTCTTCTATGCGTCGACGCAGGCTCATGGCGAACTCCCACAAACGAATCACCCCGTGCCGGAAGCCTAACCCTGCCCTCGCCCAAAACCTTGCAACGGCACGTAGTGGCGCGCGCCGAATTCCCCTGTTCGCCCGCACGCGCAAGTCGCACAATCGCAAGCGCCGATGACCATGCTGTAGCCGTCGTCAATTGCTATCGCCTTCGGTTACGGCCAAATTCCGGCACACACGATTCAGGAGTGCCCCATGAAACGCGTCCTCGCCGCCCTTGCCCTTCTCGTCACGGCGCATATGGCGCAAGCCGGCGACGTGAAGGGTTCGAAAGATCATCCGCTGCTGACGCGCTATCCCGAAAGTTTCATCACCGAGTACGAAAAAAACTTCAACAGCGTGACCTTCACCACCGGCAAGACCGCGGACGGCAAGCCGGAGCAAAAGGCGATCGAAGGCCAGGCGACGATCTTGCGCTATTTCTACGCGAAGGCCGAAACGCAACCCTCACCCCTGCAACTGCTGCGCAACTATCAAAACGCGATCAAGGCGATCAAAGGCGAAGTGGTGTTCGAACGCCTGCCGAGCGAAGGCGACGGCGGCGAAACCACATTGAAGGCGAACGCGAACGGCAAAGACATCTGGATCAAGGTCGAGCCCGACATCTGGAGCGCGCCGACCCAGAGCTACAACCTCGCCATCGTCGAAGTCGAAGCGATGGCGCAGGTCGTGAGCGCGAACGCCATGCTCGACGCCTTGAACAAGGACGGCTTCATCGCGCTTTACATCAACTTCGACACCGGCAAGTCGGAATTGAAAAGTGACGGCCAGGCGACGGTGAAAGAAATCGCCGCCATGCTGACGGCCGCGCCAAGCCTCAAAATCAGCATCGAAGGTCACACCGACAATGTCGGCACGCCCGCCGCCAATCAAAAACTTTCGGAAGCCCGCGCCAAAGCGGTCATGGACGCCGTCGGCAAAGCCGGCATCGACAAAACCCGCCTCGCCGCCAAAGGCCTCGGCCAATCCACCCCCATCGCCGACAACCGCACCGAAGACGGCAAAGCCAAAAACCGCCGCGTGGAACTGGTGAAGAAGTGACGGTGAAACGGGGATCATGCCGGGGTCGCCCGTAGCGCAACTGACAAGCCGCTTGAGCCGGACGACGCCTTGGGCAGCAACGCCGTCGCTGGATATGGCGCACGGAACGCGCTATGACATGTCGGACTGAAACGGGCAGATCACGTGGCGCTGCGCAAAACGGCAACCAGGCTTGACGACGTCGGCAGCGGCTTCGTCGTCCGTCTCGTCGGACAAATAGCATACGCAGGGTTTGTCACGTGAGGTGCGAACTCAATTCAATCGCGCGCACAGGCTTTTCACACGGGCTCGCCGTCGTCACAATCTCGTTGCTACTCTGCATGGCTTTCCGGCTTGCCGCCGTCGCCTCAGCGCAACCCGGCGATCCGCCCGCGTCACCGGCGAAAAATGCGCCCCACGCGACTTTGCCATCCTTTGCGTCCGATGCTCAGCTGCTGCGCTATTTGAAGCGAGCCCAACAACGACCGTCGCCCGTGGCGAATTCGGCGCCCGGCGCACCTTTACCGCTGCCGCCGCAGCCACCACCCGCGTCAAGCAACGCAATGCCGCCAGTGGCGTTCCAGCCGCGCCTTGCAGCGTCTGAAACCCCTGCAGCCCAAAACATCACGAACACGCAGGAAGCCGATGTTGACGAAGGCGACATCGTCAAGATGCACGGCGACACGCTCGTCATTCTGCGCCGCGGCCGCCTATTCACGGTCACCACCGCCAATGGCAGGCTCACACCGGTCGATTCCATTGACGCCTATCCGCCCGGCGCCGACGCCCGCGGCGACTGGTACGACGAAATGCTGATCGCAGGCGACCGCGTCGTGGTCATCGGCTACAGCTACGGCCGCGGCGGCACCGAGATCGATCGCTTCCGCATCGACGGCGCAGGACACCTCACGTTCGAAGACGCCTATCACTTGCGTTCGAACGACTACTATTCCTCGCGCAACTATGCCTCGCGCCTTTTCGGCACACGGTTGATCGTTTATTCGCCACTCTATATGCCTTTCGGAAATCACCTGGTGGGTTTGCCCGCGCTTAGGCGCTGGACGGGCGAAAACACGAAATCGGGTTTCAAGCGCATCGTCGCCGCGCGCCAAATCTATGTACCGGCCATCTGGCAAGATCCGAAAAATTCCGAAATCGAAGCGCTGCACACCGTAACGACCTGCGACCTCGCCGCGCCGGTGCTTAATTGCAGCGCCATCAGCGTGCTCGGCCCGGCCGGGCGCACATTCTACGTCTCGGCGCATGCCGTTTACGTGTGGGTGACACGATATAGCTGGAGGCGCCCTGACGACGATCTCGCCACGGCATCGCTACTATACCGCCTGCCGCTCGACGGCGGCGCCCCATCCGCCATCGCGGTGCATGGCGCACCGGTCGACCAATTCTCCTTCGACGAAGACTGGGACGAAGGGATATTGAACGTGCTCGTGCGTAACGACGGCGCGGGCGACGCTATGTGGAATCCGGAATTCTCAAGCGGCGCAGTCTCTCTCCTGCGTCTGCCGTTGGACCGCTTCGGCGACGGCTCGGAAACGGCAATGCGTCGGCTCTATCGCGCGCTGCCCAAGGGCGACGAGAACGCCTTCGGATTCCAAAATCGCTTCGTCGGCGACACGCTGCTTTACGGCAGCGGCAACAGTTGGTGGAGTCCAACCGACGCTCCCTCGATGCTCGTCGTGGCGTCGGTCAAGGAACCCGGCGTTTCGCAGTTCCCACTCAAGCATGGCATCGACCGGATCGAACCGATGGGCGGCCATGCGGTCGTCATCGGCAGTGACGACAAGAACCTGTACTTCCAAGCGATCGAACTCACGGCAGGCCGGCGCGCCGCGCTGGGCGACCGCTACGCGCTCGAAAGTGCGTCCCAAGGCGAAACGCGCAGCCATGCCTTCTTCTTCAAACCCGAACCGGACACGACACAAGACGACGCCGCCGGCGTTCTCGCACTGCCGGTCGCGCGCGCCGGGCGGCCCACCGTCAGCCAACTCATCGAGAACACGGCAAGCATGATCTTTTTGCGCCGCACCGGCGGAAAATTCCTACCGCTGGGCGAACTCGCCGCGCACGACGACGGCGTCGTCGATGACGCCTGCAAAGCCTCATGCGTCGACTGGTACGGCAACGCGCGCCCGATCTTCCTCAGACGGCACACGTTTGCACTGATGGGCTACGAACTCGTTGAAGCCGAATTGGAAGAAAAGTCCATCCGCGAACTTAGGCGCATCGACTTCGCGCCTCGTGCACGTTAGCGAGACGACACGTCCACCGCGGGCCACTCCTCGCCCGCGGCGTTCGCTAATCGGTCGGCGTCGTGACCGCCAACCACAGCGCCACGAAGAAGACCGGAAACAAGCCAAATACCGCAAGACTCTCCATCACGGCGTCAACTTCAAATCCTTCAGGCAATACGCCAAACCCTCGCGCACGAAATCCTTAAGCCCCTGCTCGAACGCCTGTTTCTGTTCGACGGTCATGGCCTCGTAACTCTCGGCGTTCAGGTCCCGGCGAAGCAGCATGTGGTTGAGATCGACGTCGGGCGTGCGCAGATAGCAGCTGTCGATGTCCTCGAACGTGCGCCCGTCGACCAACGTCAGCGCAATCGCCGCGTGGAGAAAGGCAACACCGCCGCGCGTGACGATCCCCAATCCGCTGACCGCCTGGTTCGTGCCGTAAATCTCGCTCCTCCACGGCCACGCCACAAGATAGGCGTCGAGCGGTTGGCCGTCGGCAGGCCTCGCGTGGTCGCGCACATTCTCTTTCGGCGTCGGCAGGTGCCAGAAGAATTTCTCGACGTCGGGTTTGATCGTACCCTGAGTGAAGGTCACGGCGCCGAGCTCGTAGCGACCCTTCAACGCCGCCTCAAGCTCCGCCGTCAGCGCGGCATCGACCTGCCAATCGGCAAATTCCAACTCCGACTGCTCGTTCGAGAACACCATGAAACCGATGTGCTTCCACGAAATCTTGTTCCCCACATCCGCAATAACGCCGACAGTCTTGATCGGCGGCAAATCGCGCGCGATGGCGGCACGGGCGCCCATAACGAGCGCTACGGCCAATGCCAGGGAAACGAGCAAGCGCATTTCGGATTGAGTACGAGGCTTCATGTGTTCGTCCCGCTCTCAGGTTTGCGAACCGCACCCTAAACCACTTTCAACGCGGCGCCAAAACGCACACGCTCAAAGCAGGTATGCAACCTTTCCGCGTTTCTTGCCTGCCCCCGTCCACACCACGCCGGGAAACCCCTTCAGCGGCTTGAGCGCTTCGCCCGTATACGTCCACTCCTGCATCTCCTCGATCGCCAGGTGATACAGCGGCTCGCGGCCCGTGCGGTTCGTGAACAGCGCGCGCGGCACGTTCACCATCGTCGGCGAGCGGTGGCGCTCATAGGTCAGCGGCGTGCCGCAGCGCGTGCAGAAACTTCGGATCGCCGCCGACGCCTTATCCTCATACCGCGTGATCGACTTTTCGCCCTTCGTGAAGCGAAAGCGGCTGCGCCAACTGCCGACATAGGTCGCATACGCAGCTCCGTGCGCGCGCCGACTGGCGGCGCAATGATCGTGCCACGCCCAGCGCGCCGGAAAGCCGATCTCCACCTCGACGTTGCCGCAAAGGCACTGCCCCTTGACCCATGTTGCAGATGCGTTGCCAGCGTTGCGGCGCTTCTTCGTGTCGTTCACCTTAAGCCTCGATCGAATGGTGGCATCCGGCAATGTTGCCCTCAACGCATAGCCTTCGCTAGGCTCACTTGGCAGCAGCGTCGAAGGGGGATGCGATCAAATGGAAAACGAACGGCCGGAAGCGGCAACAACGCATGTCCGCGGCTCCGAACTCACGGTCCAATCCGTCTTCGCCGGCGTCATCGTCGCCGCCATCATGGGCCTGTCCTATCCTTACATGGTGCTGAAACTCGGCTTCGGACCCAATGTCTCCATCGTCTCAGCCTTCTTCGGCTTCGTCATCCTGCGCCTGATTGCACGCAACAGTTACGACCGCTGGCAGAACAACATCGTGCAAACGGCGGGCACCTCCGCCGCGCAGACGGCCTTTATGTGCATCGTGCTCGCCGCCTTCGACATGCTGCGCGAGTCGAAAATCGTCGCCTTCCAACTGAACCCGACGCCGGAACAAACTTTCGTCTGGCTCACGGTCGCGGCCCTCTTGGGCGTGTTGCTCGCCGTGCCGATGCGCAAACACTTCATTGTCGACGAAAAACTACCCTTCCCCGACGGCATGGCCGCGGCCGAAACGTTGAAAGTGCTCGACCCGCCGCGCGGCACCGCGAAAGGCGATCTGGAATGGGATCAGGCGCGTCGCGCCGCGCAAGTGCTCGGCGTCGGTCTCGTCGCCTCCGCGCTGTTGATGCTGTTTCGCGAAGACGCACAGCTTTTCAAATACATTCCCGAAGGCTGGACGCCGGGCGACTTGACCTGGGGTGCAACCGGCGCCTCCGTCGTGCTTGCCGCCCTCGGCGTCGGCGCGTCGTATAGCCTGCTCGGTATCGGCAGCGGCTTCATCATCGGCCTGCGCGTCAGCACGTGGCTGTTTATCGGCGGCGCCATCGGCTGGCTCCTCATTCCGCTGCAGCTTGTCCAAAACGGAATTCTGCCAGATCACCCGACGCGCACGATGGTGCTCTATTGGGTCATGTGGCCGGGCATCGGCATGGTGATGGCTGGCGGCCTGACGATCCTCGTCGTGCGTTGGCATCTGCTGATGGAAGCCTTTCGCGGCCTCGGCGCCGCCGGCACCTCGAAAGACGAATTCCCCTTAAGCCTCGTCATCATCGGCATCGTCATATTGACGGCGGCCCTTTGCTATCTGCAGGAACTCTATTTCGGCCTGCCCATTTGGATGAGCCTGGTCGCGATCGTACTCTCCGTACCCTTGATGCTGGTGGGATTGCGCGCGCTCGGCGAGACAAATTGGGGCCCGATCTCATCGCTGTCGAACCTGATGCAAGGCCTGTTCGCGGCCATTGCGCCCGGCAACATCAACGCCAACATATTGGGCAACGCCACCACCGGCACCATCGCCACGACATCGGAAGCACTGATGCAGGACTACAAAGCCGGCTACATCATCGGCTCAAGCCCGCGCGCCATGACCATCGCCCAACTCATCGGCGCCCCCATCGGTGCCGCCGCGCTCGCCTGGTCTTATCCGGTGCTGGTCTCGACCTACGGCATCGTCGGCGAAAACGCGCAGCTTGCGGCGCCAACTGCCCGCCGCGCCGCCGGCTTCGCCGAACTTCTCAGCGGCGGGCCCGACAAACTCCCGATCAGCGCACTGATCGCCATGGCGGTCGCCGCCGTCTTGGGCGTGATCTTCGCGCTGATGGAGCAAAACCCGAACTTAAAACGCATCGCGCCCTCGCCCACGGGCTTAGGCCTCGGCATCCTGTTGCCCTTCGCCGCGCTCTCGACGATCTTTGTCGGCGGCGTCATCGGCGCCCTCTGGCTCGCCCTCGCCCCGCGTTCGGCGAAAGTCTACCTCGTACCGCTCGCCTCGGGCTTCATCGCCGGCGAGGCACTGATTGCCATCGCCGTACCGGCTATATTGTTTCTGCAGGAGAAACTCTGAGGCGGCTGAGCTCGCAGGAGAGAAACTGTCGCCCGTAGAGCGCAGCGGACACTAAAAAAAAGGAGGTTGAAACGCCAAGTACGCCAAGAGGCTGCGGCCAAATTGGGCTGGGCTGGTCGCACGCAATCGCCGTAAGTGAGATTCACACGAAGCAACGAAGAAACGAAGTTAGACTCCCAATTGGCGCCGAAGGCGCATTCACATCTCGAATGGCGCTTCGCGCCGGAAGATAGGTCGCCACTTCTTCGTTGCTTCGTTGCTTCGTGTGAATCTTTCTGGTTACAGGCTTCATGCATCGCTGCCGCACGTCTATGAGCCAGAGCCTCTTGGCGTTCTTGGCGTTTCAATCCTGGTGCCTCCCTCAGTCTCCGTTGGACCTTGGCGCGAGTTGAGGCACGGGCTTGGCAAGCTTTGTCAAAGTTTGCTATGCTCTCACCATGGCGACGATGAACATCTCCCTCCCGGGAAAAATGAAAAAGCGCGTTCAAGCGCAAATCGAGCGTGGCATTTTCGCTAACGCCAGCGATTACGTGCGCAGCCTGATCCGCCAAGATATTGAGCGCCAAAGCGCCCTGGCGGATGAATTGAAAAAGGGTGAGGCCAGCGGCATCAGCCGCCGTCGCGTGCCGGAAATCCTTGCCGCCGCCAAGCGTGCAAAATCGCGAAAGAATGGCTGACTATCGGCTCTCGAAAGAAGCCGATCGCGACATTTTTGGGATCGCAAGCTACACGCTGGAACACTGGGACGAAGACCAAGTCGACGATTACCTAACCGGTCTGCATACCGCCTT
>JAIOQG010000009.1 GCA_021413465.1 Alphaproteobacteria bacterium
ACGGGAACCTGCCGCCGGTACGGATCTTCGTCGGGGCTCGACGCCGTCGACGACGCGTTGGCAAGATTCTCGGCGATCACCCGCATGCGTTCCGCCTGGGCCCGCATGCCCGAAGCGGCGATCAGCATCGATTTCATCGTATCCATCGGCGTTTTCCCTCAAAAACCCTAGCCACGCGAACCGCTCAACGCGGTCCGCCACATCGAATACATTTTCTTGTAAAGCCCGGCCGCCTCGGCATAAGCCATCTGCGTCTCGGCCACTTTCATCATCTGCTCTTCCACCACGACGGAATTTCCGTCCGGCGACGACTGCGAATCCGGCGTGACGACCGCACGGAAATATCCGCCTACGGACGACTTGCTGCGCAGGTGCATGGCATTTGTCGTCGTCAAGCCGCCGCGCGTTGCTTCCGAAACCGCCGAAGCGAAGTCCTTCGCATTCAGATCCATCGGCTTGAACCCGGGCGTCGACGAGTTCGCGATATTGCGCGACAGCACGCCCTGCCGGTCGTTCAGCCAGCTCATCTTTTGCTGCAAAAGATTCAGAAGCGGGAAGTCGCCCAAACTCATTTCATAACGCCTCATGCCAAGTCGCTTGTTCGAGCGGCAAGTTTTGCCTGGGACGCTTAAAAGCAGTTTAAGATCCGGGAATAAATTCGATGTTTTTGAAAGGCAGTACCAAGAAACGCGCGCCTCTCGCGCCGCCGCACCTGCGCAAACGCCCTGTGTTTACCTTGCGGTAAGCAGGAAAAATCTGCCTTATGTTTAGCTGGGCTTAAGGTTACTGGCCCATTCTCATCGTCAATTCTTTGCTGAAAGAAGCGGATATGGACGACCCAACCCAATACCTGCGCTTTGCCGCTGCACTCATTTTTGTCTTGGCGCTGATCGGCGCCATGGCGTTCGTGGCGCGCGCCTTTGGCTTCCTCGTCACGCCGCAGCGCAAGCCCGGCGAACGCAGACTTTCCATCATTGAAATGTTGTCGCTCGATCCGCGCCGCCGCCTCGTTCTCGTACGCCGCGACAATAAGGAATATCTCATTTTGCTCTCTTCGACCGGTGAAACCGTTCTCGAAGGCGGCATCGAAGCCAACGACATTCCCGACGCCCCAATGTCCGGATCGACCTTCGTGACGATAAAGACGGAACCCAGACTGTGAAATTGATGCGCCTCGCTCTCATCGCGCTTTGCGCGCTCGCCTTGTTCGTCGAGCCCGCCGCGGCACAACAAATGACGCTCGACCTCGGTAAAGGCGGCGGCATGACCGAGCGTTTCATTCAAATCATTGCGCTGATCACCATCCTCAGCGTCGCACCGTCGATCCTGATGATGGTCACGAGCTTCGTGCGCATCGTCGTCGTCCTCTCGCTGTTGCGCACCGCCATCGGCATCCAACAAAGCCCGCCCAACAGCGTCATTATCTCTCTCGCTTTGTTTCTGACCGCTTTCATCATGGCCCCCACATTCGAGAGAGCCTACAACGACGGCATCCAACCGTTGATGGCGGAAAAGATGGAGCCCGCCGAGGCCTTCACGAAAACCATGGCCCCAGTCGCGGGCTTCATGCTGAAGCACGTCCGCGAAAGCGACCTCAAACTCTTCTTCAATCTCGCCAAGCAAGTGCCGCCCGCAACGGCGCAGGAAACCCCGCTGCGCATTCTCATCCCGGCCTTTCTCATCAGCGAGCTTCGCCGTGCCTTTGAAATCGGCTTTCTTTTGTTCATACCCTTCTTGGTTATCGATCTCGTCGTGGCCTCGCTCTTGATGGCGATGGGCATGATGATGCTGCCGCCCGTGACGATCTCCCTGCCGTTCAAGCTCATCTTCTTCGTTTTGGTCGATGGCTGGGCCCTCGTCGCCGGCAGCCTGGTTCAAAGCTACGGCACCGGCTGAACCCGTCGCCTCAAACCGCCTGAGCCAAGACACGAACGCTTGACACGCTCAAGGCTGCCGCGCGCTCGTCGACCATGCGTTTGATGCGCTGCGCGATACGCAACGCTCCCCGCCCATCGAGATTCATGCGTCCTGCGGCACGCATCGCACGTCGCCGATCGCGATCGCCAAGCAGTTGCTCGACGGCACTGCAAATCGTCGCCTCGCCGATCGCCGGCACGACGCCGAGCGAAACACCCATGCCCGCATGCTCGAAAGCCGATGCCGACGCGGCGTGATCGTCCGTCAAACACAAATAAAGTGCCGGCACGCCGAGCGCCGCAAGCTCATAGGCCGTAACGCCAAAACTGACCAACCCGAGATCGGCTTGCGCCATCAACAGGGGCAAATCGCCGGGACTGCGCAGGACCGTAAACTGCGGCGCAAGCTTCGCGACTTCGCGGTCCAAAGCATGATCGGCACCAGGACCGACAACAATGGTCGCGTCGAAGTCGACACCGACATCGAGCAACGCCCTCACCGCAGGAAGCGTTAAGCCTTGCGGATCCGACCCGCCCATCGAAACTATAATCCGCGGCCGCTTCGCCTTCGACGACAGCGGCTGCGAAATATCTTGCCCCAACACAACCCATTCCCAACCGACGAACGGTTCCGACTCCGCACCCCGCCAGTCGAGCGCATAGACCTGCGGCACCGGTGGATAGAACGCGGCGTCGGCCGAAAGCCGGCGCGGGCTCGCATCGTCTATCGTCGCCACAATCATATCGGCACCGCGCAACCGCATCACGGAGGTCGCGGACAAGTCCGTTCGCACGTCCAAAACCGTTGCGATCGGCTTGTAGGTGTCGGCCAGCTGTAGCAGCCAATCGATTTCCTGAACGTTCGGGGGCATCACGTCGATCGGAAAGCCGAACTCTTGCACCTGCGACAGCGCCATCGCGTCATTGCGCATGGCAAA
>JAIOQG010000350.1 GCA_021413465.1 Alphaproteobacteria bacterium
GATTTTGCCGATACGGCCGCTCTGATTGCCGAACTCGATCTCGTCATCACCGTCGATACGTCGGTAGCCCACGTCGCGGGCGCGATCGGCAAGCCGGTGTGGATCTTGATCGCAAGCGCGCCCGATTGGCGCTGGCTGCAAAACCGCGGCGACAGCCCGTGGTACCCCACGGCACGCTTGTTCCGCCAACGCGACCTCGGCGATTGGCGGCAAGTCGTCACGCAAGTACGCGACGCCTTGACCACGCTTTAACGGGTGTAGCTGAAAACGCTAGTGCTGTGCCGGCGCGGGATCGGACGGCGGCGCTTTGAATTGCTGCGGCCCACCTTCGCCACCGAACGCTAGACCCGGTTGCGGTCCACCGGCCTGCGGCAGCACGACGCCCTGATACGCGGCATCGTTAGCCGGCGTTGGCGCCGCGGCCTGCATCAACGCAGGATCGTGCGACGGCAACCGTGGCTTGCGGCGCGGCATGGAATTCGAATAGCGCGCTGCCACATCGACAATCGTCTCGGCCGGCGCAACGCTCTCGACGGGCGCCGGTTCGTTCAGCGCCACATCGACGGCGCCTGCCACCACATCCTGCGGCGCCAAAATGCCGACCGTCGGCATTAAAGCAGGCGCAGTCGCGGCTTCCGCCACGGCTTGCGCCACGACAGGCGCGGCGGCCGAAGCCTCGCGCATTTCACCCGCACGCCGGCACACGCCGCGCGAACGCAGCACATCGATCGCCTTCGGCTCCGTCGCACCGTCGGCAACCTGAACCACCGTCTGTTCGCCGATTTCGTTCACGATCAGCGCATCGGCGGTGTGTTGCGCACGCTCGAACGTGGCATTCAGATCGCCCGTCGCCGCCTTCATCACGCGTGGCGCCCCATTTCGCCCGACGCAAGCCGACCGCAGCCGGCAAAGATCGAGCATCGCCGAGGCTTCGCGCAATTGCTGCGCCGCCGCCGCCGCCGACCCGTCGCAATCCGCCGCCGCCGTGGCTGGCTTGCTGACCCGGTCGAGCATCGCTTGCAAGCGCGCGAGATCCATCAATGCGCCGCCGAGCGAATCCGAAACCTGTTCCCACCCGGTCGTGCTGCGACTGCTCGAAAGGCCATGTGCGTCGCGACCAAGCGCCGCCATGTTCGCGGCCAGCGACTTCAAGCGCCACGCCGCTTCGCGCCGCGGATCGCTTTCGGGCGTGTCCGACACGGCCGCCGCCTGCTCCATCACGACCGCAAGCTGCGCCGTCGACACCGCGCGCTCATCGACCATTTCGGGTGCGAGTTTCGGCAGCATCTTTTCGCTGGCCGACTTCGGTTTGCTGTCGTCGAGCAACAGCGGCAACATCTTCGTCACGTAGCCCGCTTCGTCGGCCACGCGCTTCAACTCGCCCTTCAGCGTCGAAGCGCCCACCGGCAACAACGCGGCATTCGTCTTTCCGGCCACGGCACTGACGCGCCCGCCGACTTCATCGAGCGCATGGTCGATCTGCCCGAGATCGCTCTGCAAACCGGCTGTAGCCTGGCAATCGACCGACGGGCACGAGGCGCTGGCGCAGGCCTGAGCCGCGTTACGCACCGACAGCGCAATCAGAAGCGCCGATGCCGAGCGGGGATCGCCTTGTGTCGCGCAGGCAGCGGCACTGCTGCGCGCCGGAATTTTACAGATATCGTCGGCCATGCAGCGGCTGGCCCAACCAGTCAGCACCGCGGCGGCGGCCTCGGCCTCCGTCGCGGACGCGTCTGCGGTTTTCAATTCGAGTTCGCGTCCGGCGGCTTGGCTGGTTTCGTCGGATATTTGTGGCATCGCCTCGCGCAGCGCCAACGCATGGCGGCGCGCGCTGTCGGCGCGGCGTGTGAAAGTCTTGGCGAGATCCGCCACGCCCGCGCAATACTTGCATCCGCCGGCTTCGGCTTGAACGGTGCGGATCTCCGCATCGCGTTTCATTTTCGCGACAACAGCGGGTTTCGGGGGACGAATGAGTTCAAGGCCGGGCGGCGTCAAATCGACGCTCATATATGCGGCCGTTCCCCCAAGACACAACGCCAGCACGATAACGCCAGCGACCGCGAGCAAGTCACGCATGAAATACCTATACGGAACAGAACGCCCCGATCCGCCACACAGCCATTAACTAAGGTTGTGTGGAGACCCCCCATTTGTTGCGGATAAGCATCGCAGAACTACTTTCCTTTTTCAATTTGTTCCTAGTTGAAATATTTACGTCGTTGTGAATCTGATTCGCCACACCCACTAAATACGGTGGGTTGCACGAAAGCGCTTAGCGAAAAGAAGTACTGCCGCTAGCATCGCTCAGTGATTCGAGTTGTGGATCAAACAGATCTGCATCAGCGGCGTGCGCGGTTACGCCGGAAAACGGTGGTGAATCGATGGCCTTGCCCTTTCTCCACAGGTTCCTCTCCTCTGGTGCGCGCACCAAGAAGCTCGCACAACCAATGCACGAAAAATCCAGCCCCTGGCCATTAAGCATGGTCGGCGAAGACGGGCCACAGCTTTTGGAGTTTGAGATTCTGGCCCTCGGCGCCTCGGCGCCGCGCAAACCGGGCATCTTCATCTATGCCCGCCGCCGCGCCGGCCAGTGGCAGGCACTCTACATCGGCGAAAGCGCGGACCTCAGCGCCCGCTTGACGTTCAACGAAATTGCCGCCGACGCGCTGCTCTCGGGCGCGACGGACATTCATGTCATGAAACTCAATGCCGATGCCAAGGACCGTCGCGATCTCGTCGATCGCTTGATCCTGACGAACTGCCCCGCCCTCAACGAAGAAGAGCGCATCAAGCTCGCGACCTTCACCGCCGAACGGCAAACGCCCCCGGCAGCAGCACCGCAAGCGCCCGCCGCCAAAACCAAATCGCGCGCCGCTTAGCGCCGCCGCGTCGAGTTGCGCTTGCGTCCGAGGCCGATGGCCTTGGCAAGCTTTGAGCGCTGCTCGGCATAATTCGGTGCCACCATCGGATAATCGTGCGGCAAGCCCCATTTCGCGCGGTACTGCTCCGGCGTCAAATCGTACGACGTACGCAAGTGACGCTTAAGCGATTTGAACTTCAGGCCGTCTTCAAGACAGACGATGTGATCGTCCGTCACCGACTTCTTGATGGAAACGGCAGGCTTCAGAGCCTCATGCGATAAACCGCTCCCGCCATTGCCCCGCAACGCGCTGACGGTTTGGTGCACCGACGCGATCAGCGCCGGCAGGTCTTGCGCCACCATGCGATTGTTCGCGACATAAGCCGCCACGACCTGGGCGACGATCTGCACGTCGTCGGAATCGCTAATGGTCAAAACAGTGCTCCCCTGAATCGAATGCGGCGAAACTAGTCATGCCATATCAGGCAATCAAGGCAGCGGTGAAAATCAATTGACCTTCAAAAACAACGTCCGATTGCAAACCCAGCATTTATCGAACAAAGTCCACGGCGTCGGCATCAACAATCGCGGGACCTGTTGAAGATATCCTGCTCTCGCGCCACCTGCCGCGCAGTTCATCGCAGCGTCACTACGCCAAAATCCAATCGATGGATCACACACTATCCAACCGGATTTGCAGTGTGTCCGGCCCATCCGCTACCAATGGTCATGAACGCACCGTTCTCGCACTGCCGCCACAACCGCTGAGGCACCATGAATAATCGCACTGTTCTGCGTACGGTGTTGGCCACGATAACTGCCGCGCTCTCTTCGGCACCGGCCTTTGCCGCTGAAGGAGACGCTGTCCATCTCGACGGCGCCACGCTTGATGCGTTGTGGGCCGTGCCGTTCGTCGGCCTTTTGCTCTCGATCGCCATCATGCCGCTGGCGGCACCTCATCTTTGGCATCATCACTTCGGCAAAATAACAGCGCTGTGGGCGACAGCGTTTCTTGCCCCCTTCGCCGCGATCTTCGGTGCCGGACTCGCGACTTACGAATTTCTGCACATCATGCTGCTCGACTATGTGCCCTTCATCATCTTGCTGTTTTCGCTCTACGTCATATCGGGCGGCGTCTTCATCGAAGGCCATATTCGCGGCACGCCGTGGACGAATACCGGCATCCTCGCCGGCGGCACGATGATCGCAAGCATTGCGGGAACGACAGGCGCGTCTGTGCTGCTGATCCGCCCCTTGCTGCGCGCAAACGCCGGACGCAAATACAACGCCCACGTCGTGGTCTTTTTCATCTTCCTCGTGTCGAACATCGGCGGTTCGTTGACGCCCTTGGGCGATCCGCCGCTTTATCTGGGCTTCCTCAAAGGCGTCGACTTCTTCTGGCCGGCCCAGCATCTCTGGCAAAAGACGTTGTTGCTCTCGGCCATTCTTCTGACGGCGTTCTTCTTTCTCGACGGCGCCCTAGGCGGCAGAGCCGCGGACGCCAAACCCGAAGCCAAACCCTCGCCCGTGGCGCTCAAAGGCTGGCTCAACATCTTTCTACTGCTCCTCGTCCCCGTCGTGATCTTGAGCGCGGCGGTTTGGAAGACGGACGCGCATTTGGATGTCGCGGGCGTGCATGTCGGCCTTCCCGACATCGCGCGCAGCATCGCCCTCATGGGCCTTGCCGCGCTCTCGCTCATGCTCACACCCCAGGCCTATCGCCAGGGCAACGACTTCACCTGGGGCCCGATCGCGGAAGTGGCAAAACTCTTCGCGGGAATCTTCCTGACAATTGTGCCCGTCATCGCCATGCTGCGTGCGGGGCCCGAAGGCGCCTTCGCGCCGTTGCTCGCGCTCTTGTCCGGTCCCGACGGCCAACCCAACAACGCGATGTATTTCTGGCTCACCGGCGGCCTGTCAAGTTTCCTCGACAACGCGCCGACCTATCTTGTCTTCTTCAACGCGGCCGGTGGCGACCCGCAACGTCTGATGACCGACCTGGCCACAACGCTCACTGCAATCTCGGCGGGCGCGGTGTTCATGGGCGCCAACACCTATATCGGCAACGCGCCGAACTTCATGGTCAAAGCCATCGCCGAAGAAGCCGGCATCAAAATGCCGAGCTTTTTCGGCTACATGCTCTGGTCGGGCGCCGTCTTGCTGCCCTGCTTCGCGCTGGTGACGTGGTTGTTTTTCCTCTGAGCGTTCGCGAAAGCACCTTCACCCCCCGAAGAACACATTCCACATCGTGCGTCCCGGGATGAAGGCGAACACGCCGGCGATGATCAATCCGCCGACATACAGCCCGGTCATCGACCCGGCGTGCATGCTCACGTTCCCGCGCCTTATGCCCGCAAGCCCGCCCCACAGCGACAACACTGTGACCGCGGTGAACACATGAAGGGGATTAAGGGTACCGCCGAAATCGGCGATCATCGCAACCGACGTGCCCGCCACAACGATCATCGACCCCACCCAGCTCCACCCAATAAAGCGGTGAAAGCCTGTCCCCTTCGGCAGTGAAAAGATCAGCGCCCCGACGGCAAGCGCCACGACCGCTGCCGCCACATGGATTTGTGCGGAGATCGGCAATGCCAACAAAGGCGCTAGATCGAACGACGGCGCCGGCACCCGTACCTGCCCCCAATACGAAAGAATGGCGTCGCGGTTGGCCGCAGGCATCGCCATAAGCCAAGCCCCCAAAACGGCAAATGTGAGGGCGAACCCAATCCATAGCCGCATCGCAAAACCACGCCAAAAGGCGCGATCGGGCCAGCTGTGGAGTTTGCGGTCGGGGACGATACTCATGATCGTTCTCATCTCTCGTTGTGGAGGAGCGCCAAAAGGCGGTCTTGCTCGGCGCGAGGCCTTCCGCACAAGATGCCCGCATGAACGACGAACCGCACACGCAAATCCGCGAAATGCAGGCCCAATTTCGCGAACGGCCGGCCCCTGCCACTCGCGAAGCGCCAAAGGCAGAGAACATTTGGGCGCAAGTCTGGGAACAGCCATGGTTGGCATTTGCCGTCATCGCGATTCTGCCCGGCTTCGTCCTCAGCCTGCTCGGCCCCTTCGGCTCGTTCGCGGCACCGGTCTGGATGCGGTTCGCCTATTGGATGCCCACCATGGCGCTCGCTGCCTGCATCGGCGCCGGCATCTCGATCTGGAGCGAGCGCGCGCCCGTCTTCACCGCAAGACCGCTCGCCCGCTATCTATTCGTCACAACCGGCATGACCGCCGCCATGACCGGCGTCGCCTGGGGCATGGGCACGCTTGTGTTCGGACCCGGGGCGATCAGATTCAGCCCGCAATTCATATTCTACGTCTGGTTGATCACGATGGTCGTCTCGATGATCAGCGCCATCCTCCGCGCCCGCCGCGACACGCGCATCGAAGTCGCGGCCGCACCCGTATTGGCCGCAAGTCCAGCGCTGCCGCCCTCGCTGACGGCGCGCCTCCCCGCCAAACTGAAAGGCGGCACGATCCTGGCCCTCCAAGCCGAAGACCACTACGTGCGCATCCACACCGACAAAGGCTCGGACCTCGTCCTCATGCGCCTGGCCGACGCCACCGAACAAATGGGCGCAACCCCCGGCGCCCGCACCCATCGCTCATGGTGGGTCTCGAAAAGCGCAGTGAAATCCATCCGCCGCGATAACGGCCGCGTCGCGCTCGTGCTGACGAACGACACCGAAGCACCCGTCAGCCGCGGCTACGCCTCCGAACTGCGCGAAGCCGGGTGGTTGGACGCGCGAGAAGCGACTTAGCCAACCACCCGCAAAGCCACAACCTTACGCCGCCATCCGCGCCCGCGCTTCAAGCTCGCTCGCGACCGCCTTCGCAAAGGCGGGCCGCGCCATCAGGCGTTGGTGGTAGGCCTCAAGCACCGGCCAACGCGACAGCTCCACGCCCGCGGGCTTGCACCAGTTCAAGATCGTACCGAGATACGCATCCGCCACCGTGAAATCCTCGCCGATCAGAAACGGGCGCCCCTCCAACTTCGAACTTAAATGATCGAACTTCGCAGCCACGACGGTTCGCGCAAACGCCTTCGCCTCTGCCGGTTGCGCCGGATTGAACAGCGTTGCAAACACCATTTTGTGCACTTCGGTCGACAAATAGTTGAGCCACTCCTGCAGCCGATAACGCGCCATCGTGCCCGCAACCGGCGCCAGCTTCGCGGCCGGGTTCTGGTCCGCAATCCACTGCAGAACCGCCGGCCCCTCGGTCAAAACCTCGCCGCTGTCGAGCTTCAGCGCCGGGACCTGCCCCTTCGGCGCCACTTTCAAATAATCCTGCCCCTCCAACGTCTGACGCTTCGACAGCACGACGTAATGATAATTCGCCGGCAATCCCGCCTCGATCAGAGCCACATGCGACGCCAGCGAGCAGGAAAGCGGTGCGGAATACAGATCCATGACGAAGCTCCTTGTGTTTTGTCTCATTCGGTACATAATACGGTATGATCAAACCCGTCAAGCATATTATACCAAAAGGTACAAAATTACCGCGCCGCGCGCCGGGGCGCCCGCGCCAGTTCGACGAGGCCCGCGCGCTTGCCGCCGCGCGCCGCGTCTTCGTCGACAAAGGCTTGGCGGCAACGACGCTCGACGATCTTACGGACGCGATGCAAATCAACCGGCCGAGCCTCTACGGCGCCTTCACCGACAAGGAAACGCTCTACCTCAAAACGATCGACGGCTATGCGGCCGAGATGGTGGCAAAGGCCGGTGCGGCGCTTGCCGGCGCGCCCGACATCAAACACGCCCTAAAGCATTTTTACGCCGCGGCCCTCGACGTCTATACCGGCGGCGGCGCCCATCCGGTCGGCTGCTTCATCGTCACCAGTGCCGTACCCGAAGCCGTCACCAATCCGCGCATCGCCGCGCGCGCCGCCGACATCCTGCGCGGTCTCGACGCCGCACTCGAACACCGCCTGCGCCGCGCGCTGGCAGACGGACAACTCCCGCGCAAAGCCGATCCCGCGTCCCTCGCAGGCATCGCCGGTTCGATCCTCCACAGCCTCGCGGTGCGCGCCCGCGCTGGCGAACGCCGCAAGGCGCTGGACGCGCTCGCGGCAAACGCCGTTCGAATGATCACAGCTGGTTAGTATTTTTTCGCGCGCCGCGCCTGCGCGACATACGCATCGATCCGCCGCTCCAGCACCGGCAGCGTCACACCGCCGCTTTCGAGAATCGCATCGTGAAACGCCCGCAGGTCGAAGCGCTCCCCCAGCGCCGCTTTCGCGTGCGCTCGCAATTCCCAAATCTTGAGCTCGCCCATTTTATAAGCCAGCGCCTGCCCCGGCCACGAAATGTAGCGATCGATCTCGGTACGGATTTCATGCTTCGACAGCGCCGTATTCGCTTCCAAATAGGCCAGCGCCTGCTCGCGCGTCCACCCCATCGCATGCATGCCCGTATCGACGACGAGCCGGCACGCCCGCCACATCTCATAAGTCAGCCGCCCGAAATTCTGATACGGCGTGTGATAGACGCCCATCTCAAGCCCCAACTTTTCCGCATAAAGCGCCCAGCCTTCACCGTAGGAATGCGGATAGAAGTTCAAACGAAACTGCGGCACATCGCCAAGCTCGCGTGAGATCGACCCTTGCAGATGATGTCCCGGCACCGCCTCGTGCAACGTCAACGACGGCAACACATAAAGCGGCCGCGTATCGAGCGCGAATGTGTTGACCCAGTATTCGCCCGCAGCCCCCATCGGCCCCGGATTATATCGTCCGCCGGTATAGTTCGGCGCCAGCGCTTCCGGCACCGGCTTCACGGCATAAGTCATGCGCGGCAGCTTGCCGAAATACTCGGGCAACTTGCCGTCGATCTCTTTCGAAATCCACGCGGCCTCGCGCAACAACTCGTTCGGCGTCTTGGCATAAAACTGACGGTCCGTGCGCAGGAACGTCAGAAACTCGCCGAACGTACCGTCGAACTTCACCTCGCGGACGATCGCTTCCATCTCGGCGCGAATGCGCGCCACCTCGTCAAGCCCGATCTTGTGGATCTTCTCCGGCGTCGCATCGGGCAGCGTCGTAAAATAGCGCACGAGATCGCCGTAATACGCTCGGCCGTTCGGCAGCTCCGAGGCGCCGATCGTCTTTCGCGCCGCGGCCCGGTACTCGGACTCAAAAAAGGTCTGGAACGCCGCATAGGCGGGGCCGACAGCGTTCGTTAGCGCCGCCTTGCCCGCCGCCGACAATCGCGCCCGATCGCGCTCCGGCACACCGTCTGGAAAGTTCGCAAACGGATGCCACAGCGGCGTGTCTTCCGCATTCTTGTACTGCGCGCCGGCAACGACCTTTGACACGCCGTCCAACACCGCCGCGGGCAGCGTAAAGCCATCGCGCATGCCGGTGCGAATATTGGCGATGTTCTCGTCGAAATAGCGCGGCACGTCGTTCAACCGCGCGATGTAATCCTCGTACTGCTTCACAGTCTGCGGATCGGCCAACGAACCCAGCTGCAAAAGATCGGCGAAAAACCCGCTATCGCTGTTGAACGGGATGCGCCACTCTTTGTGGCGCCCCAACGCAACGCGGCTTGCCACCATGAAGTCGAACAGGTCGTAACTCACTTGCTGCTGCGCGCTCAATTTCGCACGCTTGATCGCATGCAGACGCTGCACGAATTGCTGGTCCGCCTCAAGCCGCCGCGCTTGCGCCTGAGGCGTTACGGAAGGCAGCCGATCATCATAGCGCCTCACGCCCTCTCCAGTTGCCGCCAACGGATCCTCGCGCCAAACAAACGCGCGCTCGTCATCGAACAACTTGGCCAGGGTCTTGCCAGCCGGTTGCGCAACCGCAGGAGCAACGGCAAAAGTCATAACAATCCCCATCACGATGGCGGCCAAAACCGGCGGTCTCATGGCTCATCCTTTTAAGAAGCGCGCCGCGACGGAATCAAGCGGCCGACATCAATTGCACGAATAGGTGAACCCGTCATTGCCGAGGCTGCAACGTTTGCAACTCAACACCAGCCGCCTCTTACCCGACGTCACGCTGCCGTCGTCGTGCGAATAGCGCTCGTACTCATGCCATTCGGACGTCTTGCCTGGCGTCGCGCTGATATAGTTGCCGGGAAGATCGGGATCGTCGTACCAAATGCGCAGCACACCCTTGTTCGATTGATAGACCTTGGTCTTCCACCATTCGGTCGTAAAGGGTTTCGGCATCTGGCCTGCGTTCTGCCGTTCAAGTGCGCCGTCAACGACCCGAAAGCGCGACCGAAACCCCGGGATCGTCGGATAGCACCATTCGTCCTCAAGCCATCCGAATTGCTCGCTCGTCGCCACCTTCCAAAGTTCGCCGGGATAGGTGCCGGGTAGTTCAACGGCGTCCCAGCTGTCATATTTTCCCGCAAACCACTTGTAGACCTGCTCGACCTGCGCCGGAAACGCGAGAACCGCAATCGCCGTCGACGCGACACCCGCAACAACGAATATCCAGCTCCGCCGTCGCTTCTCTTCCGCCATTTCCCGTCCCCGCGTTTAGAGCCTACGCTTCTACTTTGAAACGTACTTCTTCCCATCGAAGCGAAACTTCGGGAACGGTCCCATGCCGGGTCCGCCGACTTCGATATCGCGAAAGCCTTTGTGCTTTGTGTCCAGCACCACCGGAATGCCCACTTCATCGAGAATGATCGCCCACGCGCCCGTTGCATCCTTCGTCAACAGCACGAACGCTTCCGCCGTGTTGCCATAGCAAAACAGGCTGCCCTCTTTCACCCACGCCTCGGCTTGGCCGTCGGCGTTGAGATCTTCCATTTCGATTGCACCCGGCGAATACGAAATCGTGACGTCGTCTTCGCAGCGCACATGCTTGCCGCCTTTGGCCTTAAACCCTGCGGCCTTGAAAATAGCGGCACTCTCGGACGCAGAGGGTGGCGATGGAGGCGCAGCATTGGCGACACTCAGTGAAAGCAAAGCTGCGCTCGCAACGAACAAGTGTCTCTTCATTTCAAGTCCTCCCAAAGTTGGCGCTATTCAAGCGCAGCCCACCAGCCTGAGGCAAGCACTTGCGTGCGATCGCTGACAAAGTACAAAAAGTCGTGCCCACCGCGCCAGTGATAGACCAAAAGCTCGCGCACCCGCGGGTTGTCGCCCGAATAGGCTTCGGCAAACAACCAATCGCCTCGCACGAGAATCTGGTCCGGCTCGCCCATCAAGGCCACAATCTCGGCGCGCGAATGTTTGCCGTACCCCAACGCCTGACTCAAACCCAGCATCACCCGATGTTTGCGACCGTCGAATTTGTCGAGGGCATCGTTCCAGTCGCCGCCCGAAAAATGTCCACGCTGTACGCGCAACGCGCGAAACTCCGCCGCCAAATCCTCGATCGCCGGATGCTCGTCGGTGGCGCCCGCAACAGCACGCTGCGGCGCGGCATTTATCCCGGCTGCAAACAAGAAACATGAGCACAGCAGCAACAAGCCCTTCAACGCCGCGTGCCTTGGGAAATGCTGCAGGAGCAACCTTGCCGACTTGTTCAGCATGAACATCTGACCTTGGTTAGACGCATAAAGGGTAGCAGAATCGCCACCCGCAATCGCAACATCCTTAATCTGTCTCGAAATTGGCCACTACCGTCCCCGATTGGAACGCGTTTACCGCGCCGCTCCCGCACGCGCGCCAATGGCACCGGACTTGCGAATTCGTCCTCAGCTTACACGAAGGACGACGGTCATGGACAAGCTCGACTTCATCCAAATCATCGGATCGAACACTTGTACATTCGCAAGCCACATCTCGCAATTCGTCGCGTCTGCGCCCGCATGTGCACAGTCGGAAGTCTGGAACATGGGCCTTCTCATCGTGGTCTCGGCGACGCTTGTGATTGTCGTTTCGGTCATCGCCGCCCGCCGTCGCCTGCAGCGCCAAGACAGAAACTGGTAGATTTTATCCGCCGCGCTGCTCCAGCCTAGGGCGAAGCCGCCGCACACGTACCCACAATTTCCAACGTCGCAGATACCATCTTAGCCTGTTCTTCGGCCGGCATTTTCTGCGCGATCGCGGACGCCTCATCCGCCTTGCCCAGCGATTGCAGCGCAAAAACACTCCATGCGTCGCCCGAGAACTTGGCCTTCGCCTCGCGCGCGGTGCATTTGCACATGGCTTCATCGCCGCCGGGGGCTTTCACGCAGGCTTCGACGAATTCGGTTTCGCTGGGACCGCTGCCACCGCAAGCCGACAACAAGCCGCACGCGGCAACAACCATCGCGCCCGCAAGAATTTTAGGAAATCGCATGCTGAAAAACTCCCGTTGATTCCGAGGGAGGATAGGCAGGTTGGCGTCGCATCATCAAGGCGCCGGCAACCGCAATGCCGTTCGAGCGAAGCCTCAGCGCGCCCGTTACGACGGGCAAACCTTACATCGAAGGCATGGGCATGATCGAGATCCGGCGCCAAAACGACGCGGGCGGCTTCAGTCGAGCCAGTCTTCCACGGCCGCGGTGCGCGCATCGTGCGGCGAGGAACTCGAATAGACGAGAACGGGTTTGAATGTGCGCCGCACGGGATCGGGGTACTCGTCGGCCGGCTCGATCGGCTGGCAACACAGTTGATACATCCACATCGCCCCGACGCCTAACAACGCCAACCCCGGCACGAGAACGATCAACACCGAAAGCACGACCATCAGCCGATAGAGTTCGGTCGTGAAATACACCCGCCCATCCACTTCGATGCCTGCCACGACATACGCGCCGCCGGTTGCCGTGTCGGCATAGTCGATGGTCACGCGTGCGGCATCGATCAATTGCCCCGCCGTCGGGCGCGCCAACAACGGCGACACGATGACAAAGGTTTCCGGCCGACCTTGAAACCGGAACGCCGACACGCGCGTTCTGCCGAAATCTTCGGCCACCACATGCGTATCGACTTCGATCACATCGCCGCTGAAGCTCTGCGTCGCGCGCGGCCAGCCGCTATCGAACCTTTCGGCCCCAAGCCAAGACAAAAGTCCCCCGATCGAGAGGAACAAAAGAGCGGAAATCCAAAGGCGCATGAGCCAAACATACGCCCCCACCCGTCACCTTACGGTAAACCGCCTTGCGCTAAAGAGTTACCCACCCGTTACCGGAGACGTCAGATTGCCGGTCTGAAACCCGATCCAAATCGGATTTTTCCCCGTATACTCACGGTCGTCGCATCACTCCGAGGAGGTTGAGTATGGGCTTGATCCCCCGATCGGTCATTCAGCGCCGCTGGCGCGAAGCCATTGCGCGCATCGAATTCGGACAACTCACCTTCGTTGAGC
>JAIOQG010000353.1 GCA_021413465.1 Alphaproteobacteria bacterium
TTGAGCGCCGCGATCTGATCCATCAACCCGTAATTGCCCGACGAGCGATGCGCCGACTCGCGCGTCAAATCGGGATGCGCCAAAAACCCGAACGCCCCAACGCGATAGGCGATCGTCACAACCACCACGCCCTTGCGCGCCAACCGGTCGCCCCAATAGAGCGGCATCGACGCCGACCCGTTCGCAAACCCGCCGCCGTAGATCCAAACCAAAACCGGCAGCTGTTCGTTGGCGCCCTTCACCGGCGTCCAAACGTTGAGATAAAGGCAGTCTTCGCTGATGGCAGGCGGCGTCTCGCCCGGCATCGACACGCCCTCTTGCATGCACGCCGGCGCAAACGCATCGGCCTTGCGCACGCCCGCCCAAGGGCGAACTGGCGCAGGCTCGCGCCAGCGCAGATCGCCGACCGGCGGCGCCGCAAACGGCACGCCCTTGTAGACGGTCACCCCGCCCTCGCGCATGCCCTCGATCCGCCCGCCCTCGATCTCGGCGGCACCGGCCACCGGGACGAACGAAAACAGGAACACTGCGGCAACGCGCCAAATCGTCTTCATGCCGGACTCCATCGCTGAGACCGGCTCATGTGGGTGCAGACGCGCGAAAAGCGGTAGGCGCACGCCCGGCGCTTCGTCCCAATTCCGGCGCGATTCGTCACAAAATCGGCGGTGCTGGACAGGATCGCGCCGTTCGAAGCAATCTGCCGGCCATGACGAACCTGCGCGCGACGGCATCGATCCGGGGTCGAGAATTCGCCCTCGGCTTCCTCTATTGGCTCACCTTCCTGCTCGTCCTCGAGCCGGGCAACGTCGCCCGCGCCGTCGGCCTCGGCGTCACGCCCGCCTGGGACAGAGAGGCGTTGCGCATCCTGGGCGCGAGCTTACTCGGCGCTTCGTCGACCCCGCTGCTGATGGTTCTGATGCGCCGCTTCCCGATCGAGGGCGGCAAACTCTGGCGCCACGCGACGATCCACTCGCTGGGAAGCGCCGGCATCGCCCTCGGCCTCATCGCGGTCTCGTGCGCGCTTGCCGCCGTGTTCAAAATCGGCGACAGCAATTTGGCCGATCAGATCGCCGCGAACTGGCTACTCCTCGTTTTCTGCATCGCAGGGTTTACGGCCGTCGCCCACGCCGTGCGCTTTTTCCACCGCGCCGAAGAAACCCACCGCCGCCTCGCGCAACTGCAAACTGCGCCGCCGGCGCCGGAAACCTTCCTCTCGACCGTGCAGGTGAAAACCCGCGGCCACGTCCGCCTCGTCGACGTCGCGACGATTGACTGGATCGAGAGCCAAGGAAACTATCTCGCCCTGCACACCGGCGCGGCCACGCACCTGATCCGCGAAACCTCGGTGAACTTCGAAGCCAAACTGAATCCGAAACACTTCGCCCGCATCCACCGCCGCACGCTGGTCGCGCTCGACCGCATCCGCGAAATCACGCCGCTCGCCAACGGCGACGCGTCGATACGACTGACGAGCGGAACGGACCTTCGCCTCAGCCGCGGCTACCGCGAAAAAATCCACGCCGCACTCGCGCAGAATTAAACCTCCAACCACTCCACCCACAGCCCGTGCGCATGCGCGTTCGCGATCGTGCGCGTTTCGCCGCCGGGCCATTGCGTCAGCTTCAACGCCGGCGGCTTGTCGGGCGCGTAGTGTTCGAGCGAAACGCGTGCCAGCGGCGCCGCCGCACTCGCCCGCGCGCCGGCGTCTTCCAGCGCGCGATGTCCGCGCTCGGACGTCTCTTTCGAAAAATACTGCCACGCGATCGTATGCGCGACGACGGTTGCGACGCCCGGCACGGCCTTTGCCAGTTGCTGCGCCAGCCAATCGCCCGCATCCGCTTTGTCGAGCGGCGGCTTCACCTGTTGCGCCAGCTTGATCGCGCCTTCGAGCCGCTTCACGCGCTCGGCTTGATCGGGCCACATATACGACATCAAGCGATCCGCCTCGCCCGGCGCATTGAGATCGATCGGCGTGCGGTCGCAGCCGCGCCGCTCGACCACGCGCGGCAGAGCCGTGATCCCCGGCCACGCGCCGCGCCATTCCGCCGCCACCGTCACCGGCGACTGCGCATCGCCGACTTCGTGGCTGCCCAAGCGATAGCGAAAACGATCCCACATCAAATTGAGCCCCGCGCTCGCGCCGACTTCGAGAATGCGCAGCGGCAATCCGGTGCGCGCCGCGATCAGCGCATAGGCCGGCATCAGTGCCGCCGAGCGGCCGATCTCGTTCGTCTGCGGCGGTCGCGAAATAATACCGCGCACGAAGTCGAGGTTGGCGGCGACGGCATTCTCAAGCTCGCGCGCAAAGGCGGCTGCGTCCCAGCGCCCCCCGCCCGCCGGATAGAAAGGCACGAGCCGCGGCGCCAAGCCCGTGCGCGCCATCATCTGCAACACGCCCGCAAGCCTGAGCGCCACGACGTCGCGCATCGGCTCGCCCGGCCACGGCACCACGAGCGGCGCCAGCGCCCCGCCCTTCACCAGATTGTCGCGAATGCATTCGAGCACGCCGGCCGTGAACGGCGAGGCAAACTCGTAGCACCACCGGATCTGTTGGTCGATCGTCTCGACGACGCGTTCAAGCCCGGCCTGCATCTCGACGCCGTCGCCCATCTCACGCTCCTTGAGGTGACTACGCCCGCGATACGCCCCGCCCCATTTTCAGGCAAGATTGATAGTGCCGATCAATGCACCAACATTACCGGAATATGAGTTGCCTGGCGTCAGTGCCGGGCGCATAAGCCGTGCGCTTCTCCGCGCATCGGCAAGGACGCCTTGATGCCCAAAAAACCCGTGCCTTCAAGCCAACCGAGCGGCGTCGACGCCAAGTCGCCGCCCGACCTGAAAGACAAGTTCGGCTGCGTCGCCCTGCTGCTCCAAGGCGGCGGCGCACTCGGCGCCTATCAGGGCGGCGTCTACGAAGCGCTGGCGGCGGCCGGCATTCATCCGACCTGGGTCGCGGGCACGTCGATCGGCGCCATCAACGCCGCGATCATTGCCGGCAACGCGCCGGAACAGCGCGTGCCGAAACTGCGCAAGTTCTGGGAAGACCTAACCGAATCGCCTTTCGGCGTGCCGTTCGAATGGCAGTCCGCGATGGCGCAGGGCGACATGATGCG
>JAIOQG010000351.1 GCA_021413465.1 Alphaproteobacteria bacterium
TCGGCCTGCAGGTTTTGGCGCGCGAATTGCGTCACATCGAAGGCGACGATCCCGAAGGCGCGCGCTATCCGCGCATGAAGAAGAGCGACGATGCGACGGCGTTGCTGGTGCGGGTCGAGCCTTAGAGTGCGTTTGCTCGAATCGGAACTCGGATATTTGCATGTGCCTCCCCCTTGCTGGAGGCCAGCGAGAACGAGCGTGAGCGTGTTCGAGCGGGTGGGGGTATGCTGCGCTTCGGCTACCCCCACCCGCTCAAGCTCGCTGGCGCTCGCTTTTGCTGGCCTCCCCGCAAGGGGGAGGCGGAAGGAATGGTGATTGTCCTTACATAACCAACGCGCGTTAGTGCTGTTTGTAGACCGCGATTTTTGCGATGCGTTGGTCAATCGTTTGGACTTGGGCCGTGTATTCGGGCGTGTCGATGTCGCCGAAGCGGGCTTTGAATTCGGCTTCGGTTAGATCTTCGGGCAGGTCGTCGGCTTTTGGGAAGAATTGTTTTTCGTCGGCGAGGCCTGCGAATATGCTTTGGATGCGCCGGGCCGAGGCGTCCGATGCGGTTGCCACTTCCGCGAGGCGCACGCCGGTGCGGTCGGCGGCCAAATCGCCGAAGCTGAAGCCGGACGAGGTTTGCGAGTCTTTGATTTCCTTGGCGACGCCGATGAAGTCGCTGATGCCGCTGCTGGCGGCGATCTGCAAACCGGCCGAGGTGGTCATGTGTTGGACCCAGTCGTGGCGGTTCTGGACCGTGACGTCGTTGCCGTCGATGCCGGCGGCGGCGAGTTCGGGCGTTTCGACCCCGCCCAGCAACAGCGAGAAGTGCGAGTCGCCGAATTGCAAAGCAAGTGCCAGGATGAGGGCGCGGTTTTCTTCGACCGGATCTCTGGTTTGCGAGCGTGTTTTGGCGAGCGCAAAGGCGTTGCGCAGATAAGGCGCGAGCGAGTTTTCGCCGCTGCGGCCGGTGTCGATGAGGTTGGCATAGTAGGCGCGGATGGAGTCGACGTTTTCAACCTGCGTCGCGCGGCGGGCGGCGGTCTTGATGTCGGCGAAGAGGGTCGGCGGCGGTTGAAACGCGACGGTGATGACATCGCCCGCGACCGCGACGGAATGCACGCTGGCATAAGCGGGCGCGCCTTTGCCGGCACCCATGAACCAGTCGAGGGTGAAGATCGTCACCGGTTTGATGATCCAGGCCGGGATCGGCAAGTTGCCAATCGAGAGGCTTGAGATTTCGAGTTCGGAGTCCGACGGCGCGACGACGGCTTCGATATTGATGTAGCGGCCGAGGAACGTGTCGGGGATCGGCAATTGCGCCGTGCCGCGCAAGGCGACGCCGTCTGCGCTGGCATCGACGCGGCCTTTGACCGGGGCCAGACGTTCCAGCGCGGCGCCGATGGCCATCGAGATTTCGGCGTCGGTGACGCTGACCTTGGTCGTCGTCGTCGAATCCATCAAGCGCGGGTCGAAGCGTTTGAGAATGTCCTTGGCGCGGGTGACGTCGTCGAACGTCGCTTGCTGATTTTCCTCGACCAGCGGCGTGCGTTGAATCATGAGAAGCGGCAGCGCGACGGGCGCCACGAGGAGCGTCAGCGACAGCAGCCGGAACAGCATTCTCAACAGAAAAAACACGGTGCCTGGTCCCCACCTACGATGTCAAAGGTTGTCAGGCGGCAAGACCTTGAAAGCAAGTGAAGATTTCCGATCGCGGCTTGATGGCGATTCCGGGCCGCCTCCGGTATCGTGGCGGCAACACATAGATAACGGAGGCGCCGCCATGAACGTCAGTGAAGCCATTCTGCGCGAGCTGGTCGAGCTTGGGGTCGAGGCCTGTTTCGGCAATCCCGGCACGTCGGAAATGCACTTGGTTGCAAGTTTTGATCGAGTGGGGGGCTTGCGCCCCATCTTGGGGTTGTTCGAAGGCGTGTGCACGGGTGCCGCCGACGGCTATGCGCGCATGGCGGGTAAGCCGGCGGCGACCTTGCTGCATCTGGGGCCGGGGCTCGGCAACGGCTTTGCCAATTTGCACAATGCCAAGCGCGGGCAATCGCGCATGATCAATCTGGTCGGGGATCACGCGACCTATCATCGCAAATACGATGCGCCGTTGCAGAGCGACATTCATTCGATTGCGCGGCCGGTTTCCGATTGGATCGGCGATCCGGTGTCGGGCGAGGATGCGCTGACGAAAACGCGCGAGGCGTTCGACGTTGCGATGCGGCCCAATGGCGGGCTGTCGACGCTGATCGTGCCGGCGGATATCGCTTGGGCGGAGATGGCGGCGGGGCCAGCGCGTGCGCCGCGCACGCGCGCGGCCGCAAAGCCCGTCGACATGGCTTTGGTGCGCGCGGCGGCGGCGGCGTTGAAGTCCGGCGAGGCGAAGGTGTTGCTGATCGGCGGGCATGCGGGTTTGGAAAAGCCGTTGGCGCTGGCGGCGGCGATTGCGGAGAAGACCGGGGCGCGGTTGTTCTGCGACACGTTCATGCCGCGTTTGGCGCGCGGCCACGGCCGGGCGCGGCCCGAGCGCGTGCCCTATCTCGGCGAGATGGCGGTGATGATGATGCAGGAGTTCCGGCAGGCCGTGATGGTGGGAACGAAAGCGCCGGTGGCATTTTTCGCTTATCCGAACAAGCCGAGCACGTTCCTGTCCCCGGAATGCAAGACCTATGAGCCCTGGCATCCGGGCAACGATTTGATGGATGTGCTGACGGCGCTGGCGGAAGAGGTGGGCGCAAAGGTTGGCGGTGCGGCGGGAGGTGGCGCGAGTGCCGCGGCGGTGCCGGGGGCGGGCAAGCTGACGGTCGAGGTTATCGGCAATGCGCTGGCGGCGCTGATGCCGGAGGGCGCGATCGTTTCGGACGAGGCGATCACCAGCGGGCTTTGGGCCTATATGGCGACGCAGAATGCGGCGCAGCACGATTGGCTGGCGCTGACGGGTGGTGCGATAGGC
>JAIOQG010000352.1 GCA_021413465.1 Alphaproteobacteria bacterium
GAGTTTCGATTCCCGTTTTACGGGGAAGTTGCGTATGAGGGCGTGCACTTGGAACTGCGTCAGGCTTTGGAACCGTGGCACGTGCTCGGCGAAACCGGCGCGATCGGCGGCACTGTGCGGTACACGGACAGTTCAGTCGAACGCGTACAGGTGAAGCTGACGACGAGCGACACGTCGCGCTATGCGGTGACGTGCAACCGCCGGCGCGTGCCGTTGCAGCCGAGCGGAAAGGGCGGCGTTGCCGTCGCCGGTGTGCGCTACAAAGCCTGGCAACCGGCCTCGGCGCTGCATCCGGTTCTGCCGATCAACGCGCCGCTGACCTTCGACATTTTCGACAATTGGACGGGGCGAGCGCTCGGCGGTTGCGTGTATCACGTCGCGCATCCGGGCGGGCGCAGTTACGACACATTTCCCGTCAACGGCAACGAAGCAGAGGCGCGACGCCTGTCGCGCTTCGAAGCGCATGGGCATTCGCCAGGGGCGTACAACCCGCCGCGCGAGGTTGCGCATCGCGAGTTTCCGATGACGCTCGATCTGCGGCGACCGGCGGAGATCTAGATGGTCTCGCCCAGCTACAAGCTGCAAGGCGACCCGATAGGGGAGCTGCTTGAGCGCTACAAGCGCTTGCCCGGCATGCCCGACGAATTGCTCGACGGCAACGGCTTGGTGCGCCCCGTGTGGCGGCAGTTCGTCGATCATTTTCTGCAACTGTCTGCCGACGACATCGCGACGCGCTTTTCGCGCGGCGATCAGCATCTGTTGGATGCCGGCGTCTATTTCCGCCAGTACGGCGACGGCGGTTCGACGGAGCGCGACTGGCCGCTCAGCCACATCCCGGTGCTGATCCATGAGAGCGAGTGGAACCAGATTGCCGGCGGTTTGATCCAGCGCGCCGAGCTATTGGAAGGCGTCGTCGCCGATCTCTACGGTGATAATCGCCTAGTCGCAGAAGGTCATCTGCCGGCATCGTTGATCGGTGCCAGTAAGGAATGGCTTAGGCCGTTGGTCGGGATCAAACCAAGCTCAGGACACTTCCTAAGCTTCGTCGCCTTCGAAATCGGGCGCGGGCCCGACGGCGCTTGGTGGGTGTTGGGCGACAGAACGCAGGCGCCTTCGGGTGCGGGCTTTGCGCTGGAGACACGCGTGGCGACATCGCGCGTGTTCTCCGAACTGTTTCCGGAGGCGAACGTGCATCGTCTTGCCGGTTTCTTTCAGACGTTCCGCGACGCGTTGCGCGGCTTGCGCACCGACGGCGATAGCCAAGTCGCGATCCTGACACCGGGTCTATGGAACGACACTTACTTCGAGCATGCCTACATCGCGCGCTATCTGGGCTTCATGCTGCTCGAGGGTGAAGACCTGACCGTCGAGCAAGGCCGCGTGATGGTGCGCACCGTGGCCGGCCTCGCGCCGGTGAGCGTGCTGTGGAGCCGCTTGGATGCGGCCTATGCCGATCCGCTGGAACTCGACGAGCGCTCTCGCTTAGGCACACCCGGCATCGTCGAGGCGGTGCGGCGTGGTAACCTCACGATGGTCAACGCCTTGGGCTCCGGCATTCTTGAAACGCGCGCCTTGCTCGCGTTCCTACCGCGTGTTTGCAAGGCGCTGCGCGGGGAACCACTTCGACTACCGAACATCGCGACATGGTGGTGCGGCCAGTCCAGCGAACGCGCGCATGTCCGCGCCAACATCGAACGCATGATGGTGGGACCGGCGCTGTCCACGCGCCCGCCGTTCGAGGTGGACGATAAGACGGTGTTGGGCGGCCAGTTCCGCGCCGAGCAACACGCATCGATCGACGAGTTCTTGGCCGCCGAAGGATCGCAGCTTGTCGGCCAAGAGGCCGTAACACTCTCGACGACGCCAGCCTATGTGGATGGCCGCCTTGTGCCGCGGCCGATGAGCATTCGCGTGTTCTTGGCGCGCACGGCGGACGGCTGGCAAGTGATGCCCGGCGGCTACGCCCGCATCGGCCGAACCGAAGACGCGACAGCAATCGCGATGCAGCGCGGCGGATCGGTGGCCGACGTCTGGGTCGTCAGCGACCGGCCGGTCGACACGGTGACGATGCTGCCCGCACCGGCCGCGCCCTATCGCCGGTCCGAGCCCGGCGTATTGCCGAGCCGCGCCGCCGACAAT
>JAIOQG010000370.1 GCA_021413465.1 Alphaproteobacteria bacterium
GCGTTAATCGTTGGTGAATGCGCAATTTGTTCGATCTTAAGTCTGCCCATGCGAGCATGCCGGCACCGCAGTTTCGAAAGGACGCCGCCATGGCCCGCATTCTGGTCATCGAAGACGATGCTTTGTTCGCCGCACTCATGCGCCGGGCGCTCGAAAAACGCGGCCACTATGTCGTCGTTTCGACCACAGCCCAGGATGGCCGCGACAGTCTTCGGCGCGAAGAGTTCGACGCTCTCGTCTCGGACATTGTGCTGCCCGGCGACTCTGGCCTAAACGTCTTGCGTGATGCGCGCGCAAACGCGGAACTTGCCCTCATCGCCATTTCCGGAAGCAACGCAGGCGCCGACAAAGCCCGTCTCGACGTTCTGCAACTGGCTCACTCGATAGGCGTCGACGCCATCGTCAGAAAGCCGTTCGAACTATCGAGCTTCGTCACCACCGTCGAGGGAGCCATCGCAAAAACACGCAACACGCCTTCCGTCGCCAGCGCCTGACGCCTGCGGAGATCGCGAAGTCACGGTCAATAGAATTCCGCACCAAACGCGACATTTCCCACCTTCGCCTGCCGCGTGTATTGTGACGGGACCGTCAAGACTCTATCTCGTTGAAACCGTTCGCGTGCAAAGAACCACGCACGCCTCCCCCTCGATCTTTCCAAACTTAATCTGATGCACGAGTTCGTTTCGGGGTTGCGTCACCGCAACATCAGCCACCAGCACGAAACACTCGTAACCGCCTGCCACCATCTGTACGGTGACCGCCGAAATACTTCGGGGGGAGGCAACGATGACGGCCGGAATTCAACTCGAAACTTTGCGCCCGCTCCTTATAGCCGTCGGGCTGTTCGCGCTCGTCGCCGGATTATCCTTCGCCTGGGCTGCCGTGGAAAGTGCGCGAACGAACGCCGCCACCCCGCCTGCAAATGCTATGGCCGCCGCCGTCTAACGCCACTGCCGCAGTAACGTTCGCGCAGAAAACCCTTGCCCGTAACGGTCGTCACATTCGCTTCACATCCGCCCCGCACATTCGCTGGTTTCACCCGCCGTTCATGCGCCGGAATCGATGGTCCGCCCCGTTGAAAGGCAGACCAAACGAACCGGCCCCTTAACCAGGACAAAGGAGACAAACATGAAGACGAAGCTTTTGCTGGCAAGCGCGATGCTCGCCCTTTCCGCCGCCGCCACCGCCTCACCCGCCGCCGCGTGGGACCAAATCGGCGTGCGTGACGTGAAGGACCGCCCGGAGGCCGACCTCGTCGTCGTCGAAGGCCATAAGCACTACAGCCGCATCAAGCTGTGCGTTTACCGCCACCCGGTGAAATTCTATGACCTCGACGTGAACTTCCACAATGGCGGTCATCAAGATGTGCAAATCCGTTCGCGCATCAATGCCGGCGGATGCACCCGCAACATCGATCTCGAAGGCGGCAACCGCGACATCAACACGATCAAAATCGTCTACGAAGAAACCAGCGCCCTGCGCCGCCACGCGACCGTTCGCATCTTCGCCGAATAGTCGAAGCCCTTAACGCCGCGGCGCGGGTTACAGCGTCGCGGCGAGATAGGCCGCAAACAGCGCCACCATCACCATATCGATGGCAGCCGCTATTCCCGCCTGACGCCGCCCGTAAAGCGCAAACTGCGACAGAACCAGCGATATAAAGATCAACTTGCTGGCGCCGACCACGACCAACACCAATGGCCGCACCTCGATCGTGTAGGCCCCATAGATCAACATCGCACCCGACAGCGTGATCAGCGCCGCCCAATTGCGCACGATAATCTCGGCCAATGGCCCTTCCAAGGCGTCGCCGAACATCGACTTCAACGCCGCTTGCGGCGCGATCGCACCATAAATCATCGTGCAGGTGAGGACGCCTGAGATCAGCATCACCCAAAACATATTATCGACCAACCACGCCACGCGCCCCTCCGCACTTCGTTATTCAAGCGCGAACGATAGCACCCAAGGCGGCCAATGCGAAAATCGGCGGAACGCGCTAACAATTAACAATGAGTCGCCCGGCGAAGTCGAAGCACCGCAATTACGTTTACGTCCTTGGTTCGGCCGGCAAAGGCGGCTTCAAAACCTATGTCGGCTGGACGAACGACCTCGACCGCCGGCTCGCCGCGCACAATAAGGGCAAAGGCGCCCGCTCAACCCGGGGGAGAACGTGGCGCCTCCTCCACAGCGAATCGTTCGAAACGCGCAGCGAAGCGATGAGCCGCGAATGGCATTTGAAGCGCGACCGCAGCTTTCGAAGAAAATTGAGCCAAAGCGCACAGCTCAAATCAAGTCGCGAAGCTTAAGCATGACGACCCGCGTCACCCGTCCCGACAACACGCTCAAGCTAACGAGACTGCCCGGCTCCCCGTCGCGCAAGCGATCGCGCACATCGCTCAAGCCCAGCGAAAGGGCGCGCACCCCATCGACGCCCACAATGATATCGCCGTCGCGCATGCCGGCCAACGCCGCAGGAGATCCGGCAACCACCGCATCGACGCGAAACCCTTTGCGATCGCCGTTGATCCACAGGCCGGAGCGATCATAGCCCTCGCGCACGGCCGTGCGCGCATGCGGCGCCAAAAAAATGCGCTGCTTGGCATAATCGAACGTCACCACATAACGCTTGAGCAAGCCGCTGCCGATGTTGCCTGCGGGCGAGGTTTGCCCCGTGGCGCCGAGCCGTTGCACTGACATGTCGACCACCACATCGTCGACCGCGAATTTGCCCAGCATCAGCCGCTTCGCGCGCGCGACCGTCCCCCGCGTGGGCCCGCCAAGCCCCCAGCCGGTAACCGCATCGATCGATGGCCGCAACGCCGCGCGCAGCGCATGCTTCTGCACGAAGGGCGAATTCAAACCGACCGACGCGCGCGACCCCGTGTCGATATCGAACGACGCGGCGATGCCGTCGATCGAGCCTTCGACTTCAGGCACGGTGCCGTTGAACACGAAGGGCACCGCAATACCTGTCCCGTCCGGCTCCCAAGTCTTGGCATCGAACAAAGTCAGTGTTTTCAAATCGTAGTCGATGCGCACGACAAAGCGCTTGAACAACTCGTACCCGATCAAGCCATGAAATGGGACGCCTTCGATGTCGCGCAACTTTTCGAGCGGGACGATGGAAAAAAGCTGATTGCGCAACCGCACGCCACCCAGCGACAAAACGGAAACCCGCGTAAAAGCGACGCGCTCGGTCTCCTCGCCGGCGCCCCGAACCCGCGCGTCCCCGGCGCTGGGCAGCCCCAACGCGCGTGTCACCGTCGGCGTGATGACATTCGCAGCCCCCGTATCGACGAGCAGCGGGAACACCCGCCCGTTCAACTTCGCGTCGACATAGATGTGATTGTTGAGCAACCGAAACGGCAGCGTTACCGTCTGCACGCGCCCGTCGAAAACAAAATCGGGCGCGGGATCGGCAGGCACATCAAAGTCCGCCTCGCCATAATTCGGATTGAGCTCCACCCCGGTGACAATCCGCTCGGCCCCAAAGGTCGCCACGGCGTTTGAAGAGCGAATGCGATGGGCCACCATCACACCGCCAACGCCGCGATAGTCTTCATAAATCGTCGTGCGCGTTTCATTGGCGCAGTCTTCGATCACGCGGTCGAGCAGCTTCGTCTGCGCATCGAACCACAATTCGAACGGCAACCCGCCTTCGGGCGCAATCTCCAACGCCTCCTTGATCCGCATCCGAAACAATTGGATACGCATGTTGACGCGCGCCCGTGCCGCGCGGGCCGGATACCAAAACCCCAGTGCTTGCCGATACTGCGCCGACACCGCTTGCAGCCGCCGGTCGCCCCCTTCCGGGATCGTGACCAATCCGGAAGCGTCCTGTACCCACATATGACGACCGTCGAAGCCCTCGGCTCCCGTCAACGGCCCAAGCCGAAACCGCGTTACGGTGCGGCCCGAGATGAGTTCGGTCAGCGTCTCGCCCTTGCCCTCCAACCCGTTCTGCCGCAACCGGTAAGAAATGCGTAGCGCTTTAACACCATCCAAA
>JAIOQG010000371.1 GCA_021413465.1 Alphaproteobacteria bacterium
GCTCGACGATCCCGACGAACTTGCCACCTGGGCGCGCCGCGCTTACGAAGTGGCCATCGCCGCCAAGGGCAAGAAGAAAAGTCCGGCAAAGAAAACCGCCAAACCATCTCCGCCGCGCGACCTGCCGCTCGTGTCGCCGCGAAAGAAACCACGGCGCTAACGCCGTAGTGGCAAACTAACTTCACCGTTGACGGTCAACTCATCGCCTCTGAGCGCGATCGCGCCCAAACGCGTCCGCCCCGCATGCGCCAAGCTCCAATTGCGCAATCCAATCGCAAGCTGCAGCGAGAAATCGAGCGCTTGCACTTTGCCCAGCGCCGCCGGATCGCCGCAGCCGCCGCGCTGGCCCGGCTCGAACCCGAACGGATAGCGCGCATCGAGATTGCGAAACCAGCATCGCCCTGTCGCCCAATCCGCTGGCGCCGTCATGCGCGCCAGCGACGGCCACTGCGCCGCCATATGGCACGACGAACATGCCGACGCACGCTCATCGACCAACCCATTCATGCGCCCGCCGCGCCCAAGACCGCGCGCCCCGGGAAACGCATCGAACACAATACTTTGACGCGGCTTTGCGCCCGCCGCGGCGTTCGCATCGCTCAATTGCGGATCGTTTCCCCACATCAGCCCGAGAGGCACAAGTTTCGCCCACGGATCGACCCCGGCCTTCGTGCCGTCATAAACAAAGCTGCCGAACACCCATCCGGTTTTATAGCGCGCTCGATCTTCGCGCACCGAGATATCGACCTGCACCAGCCGCAGCGTTTGCACATGCCGCGCCGCCGGCTTGTCACGCGCATCGATTGCGCGCGCGCACATCGCGTCGCCGGGCGTGCTGTCGGCGTGAATGTTGGCCGCAATCTCCGGCGCGCCGCTCAGCATGGCACTATCCGATGCCGTCGCTTCGGTGAACACCAGCTTCACCGCAACCGTGCCCACCGGAAACGGCAGCGCGCGCAAATCCGGCCCGCCGCGCCCTTTGACGACCGGACGCCACACGCGGCCCAGCACCGCCCCGCCAAGATCGTTGTAGAACGCCAGCGCCCAATTCTGCCGGCACGCGCTCTGCGCTGCGTCCAATTCGCCCGGCGCAAAGTCGCGCGCCCGCGTCAGCCCGTGCACAAACTCGCGCCCGTTGGGACCGGGCCCCAGCCACGGCACGTGATACCAACCCCGCACGCGATTGCTCGCCAACCGCCAGTCCACCCGGTCCTGGCCCTCAAGCGCATAGGCCAGCAACAGCCGCAAATAGCGCTCGGGCTCGGCGCGAAAGCTGACCGTCATCCACGGCCGCATCTCAGGCTTGGCCTTGGCCGGATAACGAAACTGGGGCTCGAACACAGGCCCCCGCCACCCCGGCGCCGCAGGCTCCATGCGGTCGAGCGGCGCGCCGACCGCGCCGGGTGCCAAGGCACCGGAAAGGCACAGCCAGCCCAAGAAGAAAATGGTCAACACGCGCATCGGGCGAAAATCCCACGCAGCCGTGAATTCGGCAACCGCCCCAAACCATCGCATGCCTGTTGCTTGCACGCCAAAGCCTGACCTAGGGTAGAGGCCTGGGTTCTTTGGGAAATGGGGCGTCTCGTGAAACTTCGGACGGTATTGTTGGCCAGCGCGCTGTCGCTGACCGCGCTTGGCATGGGCATTGCGACGGTGGCGGTGCAAGCCGCACCCCAGATGGAAGTGTTGGACCTCGGCGACGGCTTTCAATTCGAATTGCTCGGCGCCGGCGACACCCCGGCCAAGGTCGCTAACCCCAAATCGATCTACCTCAACGTCGCCCTGAAAGACGCAAAGCTTGTCGCCGATAAGGCAAAGCTGATCGAAGCGGCCGACCGCATGTTTGAATCGGTCCTGATGGGCGCCGCCGAGAAAGGCTATTACAAGCGCGCCACCGTCAACGTGCGCCGCGCCGGCACGCCCGAAACGTTCGAAGACTTCGTCTATCTGCGCGGCGCCAACGAAGTCTGGCTGCGCCAAGCCGGCAAGGAAACCTGGAAAGTCGCACAAGATGCGAAGTGGACGCCGCCCGCCGTCGAAAAAGTCGACGTCCAAGGCTTCGGCAGCTTCCACGTCGAACAGGCGATCGAAATCCCGGCGCCCGAGGGCTTTCGCCGCGCCGCCGAAGTTGATTTCGTCACCGCGACGCCCGTCGTCGACATCCAACGCAAATACCAAGAGATCAAAGCCCTGTGGGCGCGCATCGACCGCGAGAAAATGCGCACCGACGGTTTCGACATGATCCTGCTCGGCAACTTCGCCGAAAGTCAGCGCGGCCGCTTCCACGCCCGCCGTGGATTCTTCGTGCGCATCCCGCGCGACACCGACGGCGCCTGGCCCGAACTCCCCGACCGCGCCCCCGACAACCGCGACCTGATGATCTCGAAAAACGAAGTCACGACCGAAGAGCTGACGAAAACGATCGGCAACACCTTCGCCAGCGGCCTCAACACGATGCGCCTAACCCAAATCATCGCCCCCGTCGTCGACCCCATGGCCGCCGGACCCACGGCAAAAATCGGCTTCGGCGAAGCGCTACCGGTAATCAAGTTCGATCCCAGCGCGTTCGTGATCAAGATTCAGTAGAGCGAACGGAAACGCGACACCGGCAGCCTCGGCATCCAACCGGCGCATCCGGCGCCGGCGTCGAAGCGACAGGACTTTCCCCTCAACCCGAGGCCGTCCGCGAGCCTGCGGATTCAGTGCCGTCGAAACCCGCCATAACCGGCGACTGCCGAATGGGAGGCAGTACAATCGATATAGTGTCCCTTTAATTTACGTATTTCGTCGTATTTCTACCGGGATGCGTCCGTCCGTGGCGCAGCTTGTGCAGCGAAGCGTATGCATCGCATCCCCGTATTTCCGCTACGTACGCCGAAAAACTCGCACGAAGAACAAACACAAGTTGACTATCGAGACGATCACAAAAATTCCGATTGGCCCGCCGATCGCCACGCCCAACACATTGTTTATGGTTATGGGCTTCGAATGGATTGCGGTCGACAGAACAGGGGATACAAACACCAACAACACAGCTGCGAACAACCCAATGCCAAAGCAGATCTTTAGCAACAAAATTTCCGCTGCTAAAAGATTTCTAACATGCAGTTTCGAATCGCTAGTCACTTCCAACCTGTCCTTACTGAGCACACGGACGAAAAGCCGGTATCTACTGAGACGCCAATGTTAAACCCTTTCTTGGCGCCGGCCTCAATGCGGTAATTCTCCTGACCATTCGAAAAATTGAGGGTTAAAATTGAGGGGACACGAAACATGATCCCCATCCCCAATCTATCGCTAGCAAACTATAGCAGGTTCGGCGGAAGCATGCCCTCATCAACGGGTTCGCGGCCCGCGGCGCGCCGCGCGATAAAGCGAGCGCGCACGGGGTCCAGGTTGACGTAACGCACCGCCGCAATCAGCTGCGCTTCGTCCATCGCGACGCAGGCACATCGGCCTTGAACAAATGCCCGGTCCACCGCCCGCGTGCGTTGATGCAGTTCGTAGAGCGCCGATGTGTCTCGCCGCTGGCGCGGCCCAACCCCTCGTCGGCCTGGGGAACGACAACCCGGTGGACATGGTTCGGCATCAAACAATAGGCCCAAACCGCGACGCGCACCTTCAGCGCATGCTCGGCGAGCAGATCGCGATAAACCTCTTGGTCGCCGGGCTCGAAGAAGATCGGTTCACGACGATTGCCGCGTTGGGCAAGACCGGGGACCACAATGCGGGCGAGACTGGCCATGGAGCGCCGAGAGATTTGCGAGCCTGAACAAAGATAGAGCGGATGCACAAACAGTCATGTGCGCCAAGCGGTCGTGGGGCGGCTCAGACGCTCGGGCCGACAGCTTAGTCTTTACTGTTTGCGCATGCGCCAGACGTCATTGCTGTAGATGAAGGTCGTCTCGCCATTTCGTTCAATCGAGTATTTGCCGCCGGTCATGAATAGGCTGTTGCCGTCGGTCCACGCTGCGACGCCGCCGCGAGGTGACCAAGGCGCACGTTGGGAATGCCAGGTCGAACCATCGCGCGTGACGAGCATTTCGCTGGTGAATCGTCCCGAGCGATTGGCGCCGATCAGCCAGATCTTGTCATCGAATACGGCGGGCGTGTAACCGACAGGCTCCTCCGGAGCTATCTCCACCGTTTCGCGGCGCCACGCCAGACCGTCGGCGCTCGACCAGACATCGTTGCCGTTCGGCCCGTCAATCGTTCCACCGCCGATCAGGTACAACCGATCGCGAAAGACAACAGCTTTCGAGCCCGACCGTTTGGACCAGGGCGCGCTTTCAACCACGCGCGTCCAATCGAGACCATTCGCCGAGCGCCAAACGTCGGCGGTACCGGTCTTGCCGTCGAAGCCCCCGAGCAGCCAAATCGCACCGCGAAAACTTTCCGCCGCATAGAAGACGCGTTGAGGCAGCGATGATGATCGACCGACAATCTGCCAGGAGCGATAGTCTCGCGTGCGCCGAATGATCGGGTCCATTTTGAAATTTTGATAGTTGCCTTGCAACGTTCCGAGCGTCCAGGTCGCGCCATCGTGTTGAACGTAAGACAGGTAGGCTGAGTTCATGCCGCTGAACGGCAGCGATGACTTCGTCCATGACGTGCCGTCGCGTGAGGTCCACGTGCCCTGAGGGTGCAATGCAATAAAGCTGCCGTCGAGCGCCACGTGGACCGGGTAGTTATAGCTTTTCGGGTAGGGAGCGGCCGGGAGCAACTGCTCCCAATGATAGGTCGCTGTCGCCGCGTCGGCGATCACCGCCGCAGCGGCGATGACGAATGTGATGAAGGCTATGCGCATGGTGACTAGCCTGAGACGGCCGAACGGCGACTGTCAAGCCAGGCGAGATGGCAGTCGAGTCGGTTATTGATGTCTGTCTGCTGGTGTCATGGTGGAGTGGAAGAAACGAGTTCAGAGAGGACTTTCCTCTACGAGCAAGAAGCGAAGAAGGGCTTCCGAGTAGATGCATTCAGAAAGACGGGGACACAGTAAAAAGTAGCTCGTTCGCGCCGCCGCTGGGTCCCGGTGGGCGCTGCTGCAGGTAACGATCGAGACGGCGCAATGATCGTTGCGCAGGGTCCTGGCGCGACGCAATCGTACATCCACGCAACGCCAAACCCTTCCACACTGATTGTTGCCGTGCCCCGTTTATTTTCGGGGCAAATCTGCTATATATTGATGGCCTAAAATGAGAGGGGACATGAAACATATTTCCCTCTTTTAGGAATCGCGGAGAATAGGAATAAGGTCCCGCTATTTGCCCCACGCACGCTGTCAGGTCGCGTAGCGGTGCAGTATCGCACCTGTATCCATCGGCCGCGCTTCAAGGAGATTGAGTTTTTGGCTAGCGCCTCCAGCATCAAAAAGGCGCGCTCCGCTGCCGAAGAGCATGGGAATCATAAGCAGCCAATATTCATCTACCAGGCGCTCGCGGATGGCGGTTCCGACGAATTTAGCGCCGGCGAAGATGACCATGTCTTTGCCGACCCTTTGCTTTTCGGCCGCGATCGTGTGGCTCAAGCTCTCCGCGGCGACTTCTGAATTCGCCCACGCGGACACATTCTGCAATGACCGCGAGAAGACTATCTTTCGCGCGCTGTTCATGGACCGCGCCAATCGCCTTTGCGGTTCAGGCGTTTCCGGATCGAGCTCCGCCTGCGGCCAATAGGACGCCATCCCTTGCCAAGCGACACGCCCGTAGAGGAGCGTGTCGAACCGATCAATCATATCGATGGTCCAACTATCGAGCTCCGCAGACCATTCGGGACTGATAAATTCCCCGCCGGGTCCCTCGACATAGCCGTCGACCGTGATGAACATGGACAATACGAGATTGCGCATAAATTCCTCCATTCGGGAAAAGATGGGGGCATGAAAAACATTTCTCTTTTTTAGGAATCGTGAAGAGTAAGTATAATGTCCTTCTATATTGTCGCGCGCGCCGCGTTGATCGCAAGCGCAATCAGGCAAAGGCTCGTCACCGAGAACAGCAACATGCGAACCGGAAGCGTATTGACCGTCGACTGCCAGAGGCTGTGAAAAACGCGCAATCCGGCGTAGCTCCAGGCCAGCGCCGTGTTGATCTCGTTCCCACCGCCCGCAAGTGCCAGAATCATGACCACAGCGTAGAATACCGTCGGCTGCTCCATCAGGTGGGTATAGTTGTGGGACTTCCAGTTTGCACTGTCGGGCAGGACACGCTCCAGATCCGGCCCACGTGTTCCCGCCTTCGCCAGCGCACGAAGTTGTTCCTTGGTGAGGCGTGAGACCGCCGCGAACCGCGCCACTGTAAACCAGACCAGTACCAACATCGACCAAAGCGCCAGCATCGCAGCCGGCGCGAGTATCTGACTATGCATCAAATTATGCTCCCCTGGGTCGGATCGTCGGGGAACGACTACACCCTCATACTGTCGGAAAATGTCAGCAGTCGGGCAGTTGCGCCATCACTTAGGATCTCGCCGAAACCAGAAACAACAACCAGCTGGAAGAAACGGGGTCGGAGAGGACTTTCCTTTAGGAGCAAGAAGCGAAGAATGGCTTCCGAATTGATACATTCAGCAATGCGGTGACACAGTACAAGGTAGCTCGTTCGCACCTATGTTGCCGCCGCTGGATCCCGGAAGGCGCTGCTGGAGGTAACTACCGAGACGGCGCAATGATCGTTGCGCAGCGTCCTGGCGCGACGCAATCGTACATCCACGCAACGCCAAACCGTTCCACACCGATTGTTGCCGCGCCCCGTTTATTTTCGGGGGCAAATCTGCTATATATTGATGGCCTGTTTCGCCGTCGCGCCCGGCGCTGTGACTCGAATTCGTTGGGTCGTCGAAAGCCGTCACCACGGCACTGGCCTGCCATCACATGTGATGGCAATGTGATGGCAGCGTGATGCACGAAATGGCCGAAATCTGCCAATGTGATGGCGTGATGGATCGGATTAGATTTGAACACGAACGGCGGCACGATTGCCGCACTCACGCTAACAAACGCGAAGAAGGGACCTCACTTCATGGACCTCCACCTCAAAGGCAAACGCGCCGTCGTTCTCGGCGGCACCCGCGGCATCGGGCGCGCCATCGCCGAAACCTTGGCGGGGGAGGGGGCCGATGTCGCCCTCTGCGCCCGCAACCCCGAGCAGGTGGAGGAGGCCGTCGCGGCGCTGTCGAAGAAGGGCGTGCGCGCCACCGGCGCGGCCGTCGACATTTCGAACGGCGAGGCGCTGAAGGCCTGGGTGGGCGAGGCTGCCAAAACGCTCGGCGGCATCGATATACTGGTCTCGAACGCCAGCGCCCTCACCATGGGTGCGCACCCCGAAGCCTGGGAGTCTCTGCTGAAGATCGACATCCTGGGCGCGGTCAACGCCTTCGATGCCGCCCGCGCGCATCTTGAGAAAGCGGCCGCCGACCACGGCGACGCGTCGGTCGTGTTCATATCGTCCGTCTCCGCCGCCGAAACCCAAGCCGGCAGCGCGTATGGCGGCATCAAGGCCGCGCTCATCCACTACGCCAAGGGTCTCTCGCGCGAATTCGCCAAGCGCCGCGTGCGCGTCAACGTCGTCTCGCCCGGCACGATCTATTTCAAAGGCGGCGTCTGGCACATGATTGAACAGAACATGCCCGACCGCTACAACGCGTCGATGAAGGCAAACCCCACCGGCCGCATGGGCACGCCGCAGGAAATCGCCAACGCCGCCGTGTTCTTATCGAGCCCCGTGTCGTCGTTCACCACCGGCGCCAACTTGATCGTCGACGGCGCCATCACACAGCGGGTGAATTTCTGATAGGCTGAAACATCGGGGGGCACTGACTCGTTTTTCGAGAGGAGACGCTCTTATGAATGCATTCTCGTTTGCCGCCTGCGCGGCGATTGCCACCGTCATCGCCTGCGCCACGGCGCGCGCCGGCGAGGTTTCGCCGCTCACGGCCGACCAACCGTCGACGATGAACGGCATCGACATCGCTTGCACGGGCGTGGGCGACGAAGCCCAAACCGATCCGCGCTGGCCGGCCTATGGCGTGCGCATCGAATTCGCCGACGGCCAGGCGCAATACTTGTCGGACGTGACGATATCGATCGCCGATGCCAGCGGCACAACGCTGCTCGAAACGCGCTGCGACAGTCCGTGGTTTCTGGCGAAACTTTCGCCGGGCAAATACACGGTCAGCGGCACCTTCGAGGGCCGCCTGACCAAGACCGCGACATTCACCGCCCCGAAATCGGGCCAATCGCGCATCGTCGTGCGCTTTCCGGAGGTGGTGGACCGCTAAGCCGACTACCGCCCTTTGAATTCAGCCTTGCGCTTTTGCAAGAACGCCGCGACGCCTTCGCCGAAATCCTCGGCCCGTCCGGCCTCTTTCTGCGCCTGCCGCTCGGCATCGAGCTGCTCTTCATAGGTGTTGAGCGGGCTGTCCCAATAAAGCTTGCGAATGAGGCCGAGCGCCACCGTCGGCCCGTTCGCCAACTCGTCGGCAAGCTTCATCGCCTCCGGCACCAAGGCGGCATCGTCATAGACGCGATTGATCAACCCCCACTCGAGCGCCTTATCCGATGAAAGCTTCTCGCCCATCAGCGACAACTCCTTCGCCCGCGCCAGACCGACAAGCCGCGGCAGCAACCACGTCGACCCGCCATCGGGCACCAGCCCGATACGCCGGAACGCCTGCAGAAAATAAGCCGACTTGCCGGCCAAGATCATGTCGCCCATCAGCGCAAAGCTCATGCCGACGCCGGCCGCAGGGCCGTTGACGGCGGTGATGAACGGTATCTTCAAATTGCGCAAGCGGCGCAGAAAGGGATGATAGACGGTCTCAAGCGCGGCGCCCGCATCGCGCTCTTTCGGCGCTTCGTTGCTCGCGGCCGGCCCGCCCCCCGACAGATTGGCGCCGGCACAAAACCCGCGCCCCTGACCCGTCATCACCAAAGCGCGCAAGCCGGTTTCGGCGCGCTCGATATAGGCCATCGCCGCACCGAGACCCTTCAGCATCTCGGGGCTGACGGCGTTCATCACTTCCGGGTGGTTCAGCGTCAGCACGCCGACTTTGCCGTGAACGTCCACTTTAACGCGTTCGAATTCCATCACGTCACTCCATCATTTGCTTTTGAATTGCGGCTCGCGCTTAGTCAGAAAGGCCGTCACGCCCTCGCGAAAATCGTCGGTATCGCCCAGCCGTTGCTGCGTGCGCCGCTCAAGCTCCAGCTGCTCGTCGAGCGTGTTGCCGGCCGCCGCGTCCAGCACGCGCTTGATCTCGGCGAAAGCTTCCGACGGACCGCTCGCCAATCGCGTCGCCAACGCCATGGCTTCGCTCATCAGCTTGGCATCCTCGACGCAGGCCCAAATCAGACCCCACTCCGCAGCCTTCTCGGCCGGCAACCGGTCGCCAAGCAAGGCGAGTGCACGCGAGCGCGCCCGTCCCAACAGCTGCGGAAAAAACCACGTGCACCCCATGTCGGGTACGAGCCCAAGCCTCGGACCGAACACTTGCACGAAATAAGAAGACTTGGACGCAATCACGATATCGCCGCAGAGCGCAAGGCCGACGCCCCCGCCGGCGGTGACTCCATTCACGGCCACGACGACCGGCTTCGCGAAGCCCGCCAAATCCCGCACCAACGGGTTATAGCCGATCTCCATCGAATGAGAGATGCCCTCGCCGATCGAGCGCGTGACGCCGTCGCCGAACCCCGCATTGCTCAAATCCGCACCGGCGCAAAACCCGCGCCCCGCACCGGTAATGATCAACGCTTTGACGGCGTCGTCCTTGGCCAGCGCACGCAACGCGTTGCGGATGTCGTCGATCAGCCCTTTATTCAGGCTATTGAGACCGGACGGCCGGTTGAGTGTCAGCGTCGCGACGCTGCCGCTCGTTTCCAAAAGAATGTTCTCGTACGTCATGAAAATATGGCCCGGAGCTGTTCGGCTCCAGGCCATCATAGGATTCGAAGCGACGCAACCGCGATCGAACGCCGAAGCTTAAGAAGCGCTCTTTTGTTCCGTAGCGTCAATGGTCCACTCCGACATCACGCGATTTCGCCCCGCGCGCTTGGCCGCATAAAGACAGGCGTCTGCGCGGTTGATCGTGTCGGCGATCGGCTCGCCCGGCGCATAGCGCGCGACCCCGAGCGACAGCGTAATCGAGCCCAGTGTTTCGCCCGTCGAACGCTTCACGATTTTCTTGGTCTCGACGGCGTGCCGGATTTGCTCGGCGACGGTAATTGCATTGTCGATCGACGTTTGCGGCAACACGACCACGAACTCCTCGCCGCCGTACCGCGCGGCCGTATCGCGGCCCTTCGTGTTTCCTTTGAAGCACTGCGCTACCAGACGCAGCACCTGATCGCCCGTCGCATGCCCCCAAGTGTCGTTGAACTTTTTGAAGTGATCGACATCGCCGATCAGGATGCACAAATCACCGCCCTCGGCGCCGACTTCGCGCACCGCTTCGTTCACGCGCTCGTCGAAGCAACGCCGGTTGGCAAGTCCCGTCAGCGAGTCGAGCAAACTCTCTTTGCGAACGCTTTCCATGCGCCCACGCAAAACGCTCATTTCCTTGCTTGAGGTTTTCAATTCCGTTTCGAGATCTTTGTGCTTCACTTCCATGGCGCGCGTGGCGGCGACCAGTCCCTCGATAACGACCTTAAACTGATTGACGTCGCCGCGGCCCAGTTGGCTGGCGGCTACGTTCAACGTCTTGCCGTATGTCGCCGTATCCTGTCCGGCACCTTCAAGCACCTTGGCGAATTTCTGAACCTCGGCCTGCAGCGACGCACCCATTTCATCCATGGCCGAGCCCTGACCGCTGCCGAAAAAGCGGCCATGCAGATCCTGCATGTAAGAGACGTCTGTCAGCTTTTTCTCGGCGACCGCCTTGTCGAGCTCGCGTACCAATTCGGCGTTCTGCGCCGCAGCGTAACCGAACCACAGCTCGTAATTGGTGGGCGTTGGCACTATGTCGTACTGACGAAACAATTCTATCGTTCTATTGCCCAAGACCCGTGCGTGTTCCGGCATTTCCCAATAGTGCACGACGCCAACTCCCCAACTGATCGCGGCAAGCTTTGGCCGCATTGCGCAAACTTCGTTGCCTACGTGGGGATACTCACCAAAAGGTTCGAAAATTCGATTAAAATTCGCCTCTGGGGTGTAATTGGCTTGGGACAATGGTTGATCAAATTTCACTTTGAGCCCTGAGAATACCAAAGTCTTAACAATCCTGACGAGAGTGTCAGGTCCGCGCACAACCCCGTCTAAGCCTCCACACGACAGGGTTGCCTCGTCGGCTTCAAATTCGTTTATAAATCGACACCCACACACTGTTACGCTCGGAGAGCACGACCATGAGCAACGCCGCATCCCCCATGAAGGCAACCGCGCCCGGCGACCTGCGGGCGATGCTCGACAGACAGCGCGCAGCCTTCCTCAAGGACGGCCCGCCCAGCGCCGAAATCCGTATCGACCGCATCGACCGCTGCATTGCTCTGTTGGTCGACAATCAGGAAGAAATCGCCGACGCCCTGAACACGGACTTCGGCAACCGCTCGCCCCAAATGAGCAAATTTACCGACATCGCCGGTTCGATCGGGCCCCTGAAACACGCCAAGGAAAATTTGCGCAAATGGATGCGCATCGAAAAGCGCAAAACGACGCCCGCGATCCTGGGATGGTTCGGTGCCAAAGCCGAGATTCACTACCAGCCACTGGGCGTCGTCGGCATCATTGCGCCGTGGAATTTCCCTGTGAACCTGACCTTCGCGCCGCTTGCGGGCGTTCTGTCCGCCGGCAATCGCGCCATGATCAAACCGTCGGAGTTCACCCCGGCGACATCCGATCTCATGGCGCGCATGTTCGCGAAATCGTTCGCTGAAACCGAAATCGCCGTCTGCATCGGCGGACCGCAAGTCGGCGACGCGTTCAGCAAGTTACCCTTCGATCACTTGCTTTTCACCGGCGCGACTTCGATCGCCTATCACGTGATGCGCGCGGCGGCGGAAAACTTGACGCCCGTCACCCTCGAACTCGGCGGCAAGTCGCCGGTGATCATAGGGCAGGGCGCAAACCTCGAGCAAAGCGCCACGCGCGTCATGACCGGCAAAACGCTCAACGCCGGACAAATCTGCTTGGCACCGGACTACGTCTTGGTCTCCGAAGGCCAACGCGACGAGTTCGTCAGCCACGCCAAGGCTGCCGTCACGCGCATGTACCCGACCTTGAAAGACAATCCCGACTACACCTCGGTCGTCAATCAGCGTCACTTCGATCGCCTGCAGGGGTACATCGACGAAGCGAAATCAAAGGGCGCAAAGGTCGTCGAAATCAACCCTGCCAAGGAAGACTTGCGCCAACAGCCGTACTACAAGATCGCACCCACGATTATCCTGGATCCGACCGACGACATGAAGGTCATGCAGGACGAAATCTTCGGTCCCATTCTGCCGGTCAAAACCTACAAGACCATGGACGAAGCTATCGGCTACGTGAACGCAAAAGCCCGTCCGTTGGGCCTTTACTACTTCGGCGGCGACGCAGCAGAGCAAGATCGCGTTCTCACGCGCACGACGTCTGGCGGCGTGACGGTCAACGACACGATCATGCACATCGCGATGGAAGACCTGCCGTTCGGCGGCGTCGGCCCGTCGGGCATGGGCGCCTATCACGGCATCGACGGCTTCCGTCAGTTCAGCCACCGCAAGGCGGTCTATCAGCAACCGACCTCGAATTTCATCGACAAACAACTCGCCGGCATCCGCGCCCCCTACGGCGACGCGATGCAGAAACAACTGGCGGGATCGATCAAGCGCTGAGCCGCAGCGCAAGCCAACAAAAAGCCCCGCGATTGCGGGGCTTTTTTCTTAGACCGGCTCGGACTCTTTCTTCCGCTTGATCAAATGCTGCGGCACGGGGCGCATCAGAAACGCCGGCATATGATCGTTCAAGCTTGCGGGCGAATTGTCGGACCGGTCGTCTTTTTGCCCGCGGCCATCGCGGCGCTCGCGCTTTTCCGGCTTTGGCCCTTGCTCGGCTCT
>JAIOQG010000354.1 GCA_021413465.1 Alphaproteobacteria bacterium
AAATCGCCGATCTACGGCATGCCGATCCTCGACGTCGAAAAGGCAAAGACCGTGCTCTTCATCAAACGCGGCATGGGCTCGGGCTACGCCGGCGTCGAAAACGAACTCTTCTTCCGCGACAACACGATGATGCTGTTCGGCGACGCGAAAAAGATGACGGAAGAAATTGTTAAGGCGTTGGGCTGAGCCAAAAGTTCGGGAGCATTCCCGGCGGCACTGAGTTTGGTGTTAACCTCCGTTAGCTACTATTGCTCTCGCCTCTTCCCCCCTGACACCGCGCTCTGGACGGGTTAGAGATGTTCGCGCAACCGATTGAAGGGTAGTGAAATGCTTAGCCGCCGTCTGCTTCTTGCCCCCGTCCTGGCGGGCCTCCTGCTTGTCACGGCATCGTGTACGAACCCCTTCGCGCCCAGCTCCGGCGTCCCCGACAGCGCCGCCGTAGCCCCCGAGGTGAAAACCTCCGTCGAGCAATACGCCGCCAAGGTCAACGCGCGCGACGCCATCGGCGCTGGTGAGTTCTATGCCGAGGATCCGGGCTTTCACTGGGTCGAAGACGGCCGCACCGTCTACCAAAACCGCGCCGAAGCGATCACCGGCTTGACGAATTTTCTGGCTGGGTTCTCGGAATCCCATTTCGAAGTCTACGACATCAAGATCGTGATGCTCGACGACGACTGCGCCGTGGCCACCTCCAAATTCACCCAGACCATTGCCGCGAACGCTCAAGCCTCGCTTAAATTTGAAGGCGTAGTTTCCTTCGCCATGGCCAAGCGTGACGGCACCTGGAAGATCGTTAGCGGCCACAAAAGCGCCAACGCGCTCCCCCACTAAGCCGTAAGGGCGTTCTTTGCCCCAAATCCCCCCAACCGTCTGGTGTTGATCTTGCACCGGACGGCGTGGTTGTTAACGGCCCACGGGCGGCGGGGGCATGGGGGACGCAATACTCGAGTTGACGGGCGTCACAAAGCGGTACGGCGATTTCCTCGCCGTCGACCGCGTGAGCTTCGCTGCGCCCAAAGGGCGGATTTTGGGCCTCCTCGGCCCGAACGGCGCCGGCAAAACCTCGACCTTGCGCATGATCCTAGGCATCACCGCCCCCGATGCCGGCACGCTCGCGGTCTTCGGTAAGCCGCCGGGCCGTGCCGTCCAGCGTCGGATCGGTTATCTGCCGGAAGAACGCGGCCTCTACCGCCGCATGACGGCGCGCGACACGGTCGTCTATTTCGCCAAGCTCAAAGGCATGGGCGGTCGCAAAGCCCGCCTGCGCGCCGACGAACTCCTCGACGAACTTGGCCTGGGCTTCGCCAAAGACCGCCGCATCGAAGCCCTGTCGAAGGGCATGGCGCAAAAGGTTCAGCTCATCACCGCCATCGCGCACGATCCCGAACTCGTCATCTTGGACGAGCCGTTTTCGGGCCTCGATCCCATCAACCAGAACGAGCTTGAAAACGCCATACGCCGCTTAGCGGCCGCGGGCACGACGGTGCTGTTCTCGACCCACACGATGAGCCATGCCGAGCGCCTATGCGACCGCTTCGTCATCCTGGTCAAAGGCCGCAAGGCCTTCGACGGCGATTTGACCGAAGCGCGCGCTGCCGTGCCGCGCACGATCAAACTCGAATCCGAAAACGATCTCTCGTTTCTCAAAGGCGTGCCCGGCGTCGCCACCGTCGAACCGCCGGCTGAAAAGGCGCCCCATTGGGAAGTAACGATGCTGCGCGGCGCCGACCCGCAACTCGTACTCGCCGCCTGCTTTGAGCACCAGGTCAAACTCACGCGCTTCGATTCCTCGCCGCCCACCTTGCACGAAATCTTCGTCACGCTGGCCGGTGGCGACAGCGAGGGCGCCGAACCATGAGACAAGTCTGGCTCATCGCCTGGCGCGGCTTCGTTCAGCATGCGACGTCGCGCGCGTTCTTGTTCGGCTTGTTGTTGCTGCCGCTTTACATGCTCATCGGCGGCGTGCTGCCGACGGCGTCCCAGTCCCAGTTGGCCGCGCTTGGCGGCCCCGTGCGGCACTTCGCGGTCATCGACCACACCGGCGTTTTGATCCCGGCGATCGACAAGGCGCTCGATCGCGATCTCGCGGCGCGCGGCCTGCTGCGTCTCGCCGCATACGCGAGCGAGCACGCCGACGAAGAGCGCTTGCGTAAAGAAAACCCAGACCTCGCTCGGCTTCTGCTTGACGGCGACGTCGAAAGCGAAAAATCCGTCGAAGCCATCGAAGCACGAGGCGGCGTCTCGGCGACGTTCGTGCAGCTTCGCCCCTGTTTGAAACCCAAGTCGCCGCCCTTCGGCGCGCCCAGCCGCCGTTTCTTCCGGGTCGAGGTGCCGCAAGAAATATCCGGCGCGAGCGACGTGGTGGC
>JAIOQG010000355.1 GCA_021413465.1 Alphaproteobacteria bacterium
TCGCACTCGGTGGCCAAACCTGCCACCCGATGGCCAGCGGCGCCCACACCGGCGACCTCAGCCCCGAGATGCTCAAAGATGCCGGCGCCACCTACGTCATAGTCGGCCACTCGGAACGGCGAACCGATCACGGCGAAACCAACACGCAAGTCGCGGCGCAGGCCCAAGCGGCGTGGCGCGCGGGTCTCTCGGCCATCATCTGCATCGGTGAAACCGAAACCGAACGCGCAGAAGGCCTCATGGAGGAAGTGCTTTCGCGCCAGATCGACGGCAGCATCCCCAAGCAAGCGTCCGCCCAAAACACCGCCGTGGCCTACGAGCCCATTTGGGCGATTGGCACCGGCAAGACGGCATCGCAGACCGACATTGAAGAGGCGCACCGTTTTATCCGCACGCGAATTGAAGCTGTTCTCGGCGCACCCGGTCGCGCGCTCCGTTTGCTTTATGGCGGCTCGGTCAAGCCATCCAATGCCAAGGAAATCTTGAGCACGCCAGGGGTTGACGGTGTCCTGGTCGGAGGCGCGAGCCTCAAAGCCTCAGATTTCCTTGCCATCATTGCCGGGTCACAGCCACGGTGATCCGCAACCGCTAGAACACGGCGTATCCGCCATCAATGACCAGTGTGTCGCCGGAGTGATAGGACGACGCATCGCTCGCCAGATAAACCGCGATACCTCCGAAATCGGCGGGCTCGCCCCAGCGCCGCGCTGGCACGCGCGGAATAACTTTCTCGGCGAACGCAGGCGCTGCTTGCGCGCCCGCCGTCATATCGGTCGCAATCCAACCGGGTAGGATCGCATTGGCCCGCACGCCGTCGCGCGCAAACTCGACGGCGATGCTGCGGATCATCGAAATCACCGCGCCCTTTGTCGCCGCATAGTGCTGATTGCGTGCGGCCCCTTCGATGGCAGCCAGGCTTGCCACACCCACGAGCGAACCGCCCCGATCGCCTTTGCCGGCCCGCTCCCGCATGTGTCGTGCCGCTTCACGCAAAGTGAAGAACGCGCCGTCCTGGTTGACGGCGAGCACTTTGCGATATTGCTCCGCCGTGATGTCGAGAAACGAGCGCGCACCCATACCGATTCCGGCATTCGCAAACACGGAGTCGACGCGGCCCATATGTGCCACTGCATCGCGCATGCCGCCCACCACCTGAGCTTCATCGGACACGTCGACCTTTTGGACAAACACCTTGCCGCCATGCGCCCGCAATTTGGCTCCGGCGCTTTCGTTTTTCTCGGCGTTGGTGCCCCAGATCACGACGCCGGCGCCTGCTTGCGCCAGCGCCTCGGCCATGCCGAGTCCGATGCCGCCGTTGCCGCCAGTAACGAGCGCCACTTTACCGCTCAAGTTGAAAGGGGAGTAAGCCATGCAGTGTTCCTTATGGTGAGTAGCTTGAGGTTACAGTTTAGAGAGATTTACGCCGCGGCTCCGCGGCCCCCTGTCAATCGCCTACAACACAGAGGCGAAAAATATGCACCCTTGAACGCCCTGGTCGTAAGTCGAAGCATCGTCGCAGCACGACGACACGATCTCCGGACGTCGGCCAAGCCGCCCCTGAACGCCCGGGTTCATGGGTCAATGCCAAATTTGACCGAATAGCACACCGCATCTTGCGCGGCGCGACGGCCTCGCGCAATTTGTCGCTTACGCCGCTCGCCGGGAATCGCCCTTGAACTCCCTGGTGGCTGTCGGTCCAAACTCAGCTCTCGATCAACCACGGAACATATCCATGCGGTTCGCGTTTTGGCTCCGCGCAGTTTTCCTCTGTACTTTTTTGCTCGCGCTCGACGGGTGCGCCGTGGGCAACAAGCAAAACCAGCCCGGAAACTACAAGGTTGGCAACCCGTATCAGATCAACGGTGTTTGGTATTACCCTAAGGAAGATACGTTCTACGACGAAACGGGCATAGCGTCCTGGTACGGCAAAGACTTCCACGGCAAGTCGACCGCAAACGGTGAACGCTACGACATGGACGCCATCACAGGCGCCCACCGCACCTTGCCGATGCCGTCGATCGTGCGCGTCACAAATCTCGAAAACGGTCGCTCGATCAAGTTGCGTGTCAACGACCGCGGACCGTATGCGCGTGGGCGCATCATAGACGTATCGCGTCATGCCGCCGAGCTCCTGGGCTTTCAGGACCGCGGCACCGCGCGCGTCCGCGTTCAATTTGAAGGTCGCGCCGACACAGGCGCCGCCCCACCCGACGCCGTCGCGACAACAGGCCCCGACAACGTCCGCGCCGCGCCCGTCTCCGGGATCGCGCGCGGAGAGCTTGCGCCGCTTCCCGGTGCTGCTGTCGCCACGTCGCGCACGCCGGCGCCGGATGTTCCCGTCGCGCATGCCGGCGCTCAAATGGAACCCATCGCCGACACACAACCCGACGGCGTCGTCACCACCGTTTCGGTACCGGCGCGCACCCAGCTCTGGGTCCAGGTCGGCGCGTTCCAGTCGCGCGCCAACGCCGATCGACTGGTAGAACGGTTACTCTATGTCGGCAATGCGCGCGTCGCCACCACCCACATCAACGGCAAACCGCTCCATCGCGTACGCTTCGGACCTTACGCAACGGTGGAGGAAGCGGATTCCATGTTGAACAAGACCATCGACAAGGGCCAGAACGGCGCACAAATCGTCGTCGAGTAAGAGGTAATCATGCGTTTGCTTTTCGCGCTCCTAAGCATTCACTTTCTGACACTGGTTCCGGCACTGGCGCAGCCGGTTGCCGATCCCACGACCGAAGTGCAAACGAACGCAAAATTTGCGCTGTTGATGGACTACGAGTCCGGCAACGTCTTGTTCTCCAAAGACGGCGATCAGCCAATGGCACCGGCCTCTATGGCCAAGTTGATGACAGTCGCCATTCTGTTCGAGAAAATCAAACACGGCGAACTCAAGCTCGAAGACACCTTTACGGTCAGCGAACGCGCGTGGCGTCTATCGGTCGCCGGAAAAAACGAATCTTCGAAAATGTTCGTCAGCATCGGCTCGCAAATTACCGTCAGCGATCTCCTGCACGGCATTATCATTCAGTCCGGAAACGATGCCTGCACCGTGGTCGCCGAACACTTCTCGGGAAGCGAAGAAGCGTTCTCCGATCTCATGAATGCAGAAGCCAAAAAGATCGGACTAACGAACTCGGTATTCAAGAACGCAAGCGGCCTACCGCATCCCGACATGCATGTAACCGCGCACGATCTGGCAAAGCTTGCGGCCTACATCATTCGTGAATTTCCCGAAGAGTACGCAATATTCTCTCAGCGCGAATTCACCTGGAACAAGATCAAGCAAGCCAACAGAAATTTGCTGCTCGGAACATATCCGGGAGCCGACGGTCTCAAGACGGGTCACACACAAGATTCCGGTTACGGCATGGTCGCATCTGCGCAGCAAGACGGGCGTCGCTTGATCTTGGTCGAGAACGGACTAACCTCCGAAGCCGAGCGCGCCTCCGAGGCCAAGCGTCTGCTCGATCTCGGCTTCCGCGAGTATCGCTCCTATGCGCTCCTGAAATCCGGTGATGTCGTGGGGGAGGCCCAAGTTTGGGCTGGCGAAGCGCGTGGCGTGCCGCTCACCGTACGCAAACCCGTAACGCTGTTGATGCGCCGCGCCTCTCGTGACGGTCTGAAGGTGAAACTGTCTTACATGAATCCGGTCATGTCGCCGGTCGTGCGCGGCGCGGAATTGGGCAAGCTGACGATCACCGCTCCCGGTGTGCCGGAAATGGTCGTGCCGGTTTATGCCGGCGCCGACGTCGAAGCGGGCGGGCTGATGACGCAGATCAAGGTCGGCATCAAAGAACTCCTGTCGAGCGCGCCCGAGCCGGAAGGCAAATCCGAAGACCTTGCCCTGCCGGTCGACCCCAAGCCTGGGGACGTTCCGACACAATGACAAAAGGCCGGTTCATCACGTTTGAAGGCGGGGAGGGGACCGGCAAATCGACCCAAGCGCGCCTCCTTGCAACCCATCTCGCGCAATTGGGCGCGGATGTCGTTCAAACGCGCGAACCGGGTGGCTCGCCGTCGGCGGAAGAAATTCGCTCGTTACTGGTAACCGGTGCTGCAGACCGCTGGTCGCCGATGGCCGAAACTCTGTTGTTCTACGCCGCGCGTATCGAACACTGGCGTCAGGTCATCCGGCCGGCACTCGACCGCGGCGCCTACGTGGTGTGCGATCGCTTCGCCGATTCGACGATGGCGTACCAAGCCTATGCCGGCGGGCTTGACCGCAAACTTGTCGAAGACCTTCATCGCCTCACATTGGCGGACCTGCAACCCGATCTGACGCTCATTCTCGACATCGATGTCGATCAAGGTTTGGCGCGCGCGGCGGCGCGTCGCGACGACGAGACGCGCTTCGAACGCAAAGGTCGCGCCTTCCACGAAAAGCTCCGCCAGGGTTTCCTCGACATCGCAAAGCGCGCGCCGCGGCGTTGCGTCGTCATCGACGCCAGCCAATCCGTCGAGGCCGTTCACGCCGCCGCCGTCGGCGCCGCCAAATCGCAATTGGGACTGGGTTGATGGTCGCGCGCGCGCGCAACATCGACGCCGAACCGGTGCCCGAGAGTGATCGCATCGGAGCGCTGCCCCATCCGCGTGAGCGTCTTGAGTTGTTCGGGCATTCCGGCGCGGCCCAATCGCTGGCCTCTGCGGCTCGCTCCGGGCGCCTCCACCACGCTTGGATCATTGCGGGCCCCAAAGGGGTTGGCAAAGCGACGTTGGCTTGGCGCTTCGCCCGCGCGCTGTTGGCGCACGGCGCGGAAAAATGCCCCGACGATCTCGGCGTCGACGCAACTCATCCCATGCACCGCCTCGTGGCATCGTTGGCGCACCCTGATCTAATGCTACTGCGCCGCCCGTGGGACACAGAGCGCAAACGCGCCCGCACGGTGATCACCGTCGACGAAGTGCGCCGCTTGCCCGCGTTCTTCTCGCAATACGCGTCCTACGATGGCCCGCGCATCGCAATCGTCGATGCCGCCGACGACATGAACACCCAAGCGCAAAACGCCTTGCTGAAAATTCTCGAAGAACCGCCGGCCCGCGCCTTGCTGCTGTTGGTTGCGCACGCACCCGGCGGATTGCTTCCGACCACGAGGTCGCGCTGCCGGATGCTCCACTTGCGTGCGCTTGACGCCGAACCGATGCGCCAAGCGGTCGCTCACTTGGCACCGGATCTGGATGAAACGCAGCGCGATTTGCTCTCGGCCTTGGCCGAAGGCGCGCCGGGTCGCGCTCTTGA
>JAIOQG010000378.1 GCA_021413465.1 Alphaproteobacteria bacterium
CGGAAAATTCCGCAACGAAACCGTAACCAACCCGTAACATGTTACGGGTTGCGCGGTCGATTTGAGCCATACGCCGGGTTGGTACACATGCCCCGGTTGTAGAACGAGACTTCGATCAGATTTGATTTTCAAGTGGCAGGCGACCTCAGGCGAGGCGCGAAAGCGAGTCTGGAACATATCGTGAACTATTGAAAAAAGCAATCGCGCACTGGATGAAGATGGCCGCGCTCGCCTCGCGATAAAGGAGATTATTTCCTGGGACCGCGGGCATCCCTGCCCGCGCTTGCTTATTGAGTTCTAGAAAGAACAGAGCGGTCAAGGATGCCCGCGATCCCAGGAAGTGATTTCGAATGAGTTCGCCCGTGCGATGCCCCCCTCGCCCGCGAAAGCGGTGGCGGAAAGGCGCTACGGCTTGAGTGAGTCCGCGAGCGCCTTGAGACCCTGCTCCATAGTAAATGTGGGCGCGTAGCTCATTTCGCGGCGCGCTTTTGCGTCGTTCAAAATGCAATCGCGGGACATGATGTTGGCGGTGAATCTCGTCAGCGGGGGTTTGCCTTTCCAATTGAACGTGCGCCACGCGGTTTCGCCGACATAGGCGATCGTGCGCACGATCCAACCGGGGACGGCGCGGGTGCCGGGGGTAACGCCGCCGGCTTGCATCATCTTGGTCATGAAGTCGCGGAAGACGACCGCTTCGCCGTCGAGGACGAAATAGGCTTCGCCGCCGTGGCCTTTGGTCAGTGCGAGGTCCATGGCGTGCACCAAGTTGCCGATATAGGTCGTCGAGGTTTTGTTGCGGCCACCGCCGATCCAGGCGAACTGACCTTTGGCGACCATCTCGCGCACTACGGGCAAAATCGTTTGATCGCCGGGGCCCCAGACGAAGCGTGGGCGGACGACAATGGTGGTGAAACCGCCACGCGCGTCGTTCGCTTCGCGCACCGCCAGTTCCGCGTGCGCCTTGGTGCGCGAATAGGGGAACGGCGAGTTCAGCGACAGCGGGTAGGTTTCGTCAATGTTGCGCATGTGCTGGCCGTGGAAGAGTGCGGCTTCCGTGCCGATGTGGATGAAACGCTTAACGCCCGCCGCTTTCGCTACGGCGAGAAGTTGCTTCGTGCCGTCGACGTTGACGCGCCAGTAGTCCGCCCACGGCCCCCACTCTTCGACATAGGCAGCGCAGTGGACGATCGCCTCGACGCCGGCGAGGTGTTCGGGCTTTACGTCGCCGAGCGCCGAGCGCACGGGCGTGGCGCCCAGGGTTTTGATCGCGGCGTCGCTTTTTTCCGAGCGCGACATGGCGAGGATCTCGTGGTCCTTGGCATGGGCTTTCACGTATGCGCCGCCGACGAAACCGGAGGCGCCGGTGATAAAGAGTTTCATGGGCTGCAGGGCCTCGGTGCGCGGTTGAGTCGGAAAGAAAATAGGTTGAAACGCCAAGAACACCAAGATGCTCTGCTTGGTTTGGCGGCGTTTGCGGGCTTGTCGCAGCTTGGAAGAAGGAGGATTCGCACGAAGCAACGAAGACACGAAGAAGGGGTGAACTTTTCTTCGGCGCGAAGCGCCTTACGGATCAACGATGCGCCTTCGGCGCAACAAGGCAAATCTCGCTTCGTGTCTTCGTTGCTTCGTGTGGCTCTTTCTTCCTTGCCGTCACGCCGCATTGCCAACGCACCAAGCGCACGCAGAGCATCTTGGCGTTCTTGGCGGTTCAACTTTTCCTTTCGGCCTCGACGCGCTTGATGAAATTCGTCATCGCGCCGGCGATCGTGGGCACGGCTGCGATGGGCATGTTGTGGCCCCAGCCGGCGACGATTTTCAGTTCGGCGCCCTCGATGCATTCGGCGGTGTGGCGGCCGGCTTCGGGTTTGATCAGGATATCGGCGTCGCCGTGGATGACGAGGGTGCGGCAATTGAGTTTCTTCAGTTGCTCCGTGCGCGGGCCGCTTGCCATGATCGCG
>JAIOQG010000019.1 GCA_021413465.1 Alphaproteobacteria bacterium
CAATCATCTCAACGGCGCTTTCAAGCCGACGGCCAAGCGCCGCGCCGATCTCGACGGCCCCGACTTCTTCCCGACCCCCGCCTGGGCCACGCACGCGCTGATCGACAACGAGCATTTCGAGGGCGAGATTTGGGAATGCGCCTGCGGCGACGGTTCAATGGCGCAGGTCCTGAGCCAAACGGGCAACCCGGTTTTTGCGACCGATCTCTATGCGCGCGGCCATGGCGAAGCCGGGTTCGATTTCATCACTTCGAACCGCTACACCGACAACATCGTCACCAATCCGCCGTTCAACTGCGCCGAGGCCTTCGTTGCCCAAGGTCTGAAACTCGCGCGCAAGAAATTCGCGCTGCTGCTGCGGCTCGCGTTTCTGGAAGGCGCCAACCGCGCCGAAACGATCTTCCTCAAACACCCGCCGTCGCGCGTATGGGTGTTTAGCGAACGCATCACGTTCTACATGAAGGACGCAGAAAAAGCGGGCAGCGGCACCACCGCCTATGCCTGGTTCGTCTGGGACAAAGCTTCCGACGGTAAAACCGAACTGCGCTGGCTCAAACCGGGATACAAAGCGCGCCACGCCTGAAGGGGCAGGGCGCTAAGGTGCGCCGCAGAGTTTTGCGAGCTGTTCCGGCGCTGCGCGCAAACTCGCCTCCATGTAATAGCCGATCAGCGCCTTCGCGGCTTTCTGATCCGTCTCGGGCACCAGCGCGCCTGCATCGCGCACCCAACCCGCGCCGCACGCATCATTGCTCGCCTTCGATGCCGCACACGCGAGCAACCGGTCGTAAGCCGTACGGTACGCCGCAAACTGTGTCCGCGACAACGGCGGTCCGTGACCGGGGATCAACGTTGTAAACGTGGCGCGCTCAAGCTGCGCCAACGCGGCGCTCCAGCGTCGCGGACACGCCGTATCGAGAAACGGCGCCGGCAAAGTCACCAAATCTCCGGCCAACAACACGCGCGTCTTCGGATCGAACAGCCAAACATCGCCCGCGGTTACCGCGTTGCGTTCCAGATGAATGTCGAGCGTGCGCCCGGCAATCGTGCGCGGCCCCGACGCCTCGATCACCACGTCGGGCTCAAGCGCTGGACCCGCATCAACGATTGCAATCTCCGCCAGCAAACCATCTTTCTGCACCGGGTCGCTGAGCTTCGCGATTTCCGCAAACAAATCTTGCCGGTATTTCGCGAGAAAACCTGCGCGCGCCCCCTTGATGGCGGCGCTTGCAAAAATGTGCACAGCCGGAAACGCGCGGCGGATCGTGGGATTACCGCCGACATGATCGAGATGCCAATGCGAATTGATCACCGCGACAACGGGTTGTCCCATCGCCGCCGCTTGGTCGAGCACCTTACGCGTGTGCGCCGCGTGCCGTCCGGTATCGAAAACGATGACGCCGCCGGGAGCATCGAACAGAACGGAGTTTCCGTCTGGCTGTTCGCTGAGCACATAAGCGCCGCCCGAAACGAGCGCCACGCCGGGCGCAACCTCGTCGGCGGCGAGTGCGGCCGCCGTCAGCGATAGCCACGCGAATATCCAAATCCAACGCATGCAGTGTTCCCCGCACAGTATCGAGGACTGTGTTGAGACGCGCGCGCCCGTGTCAAATCACCCCGCATCAATTCCGCGCGAGCCAACTGGACCGTTCGAGATTACTTCGCGACGGTCTTTTCGATACGCCGGTCGGGGATGAACCAAATCAACGCGACCACCGTGTAAAGCGCAAACGCGCCTGAACTCGATACGAACGACAGAGCGACACCTGCTGCGTAAAGCGCCAGCGAGACATAGCCCTTAACGTCGCCGCCGATCGCCTTCGCCAACGTCGAATCGCTGCCGTGCGCTGCGATCAAAAGACGTATCAGAATTGTGTACGCGATCGCCGCCATGAACAACACAATGCCGTAAACGGCGACAGGTGCCGGCGCGAAATGGTTCTCGCCCATCCACCCCGTCACGAACGGAAACAACGACAGCCAAAACAACAAATGCATGTTGGCCCACAGGATCGGGCCGTTGATGTGCTTGGCCGTGTGCAACAAATGGTGATGGTTATTCCAATAAATGGCGACATAAACAAAGCTCAGCACATAGCTGAGAAACACCGGCCACAACGGCTGCAGCGCCGAGAACTCCGTTCCGTGCGGTACCTTCATTTCAAGCACCATGATCGTGATGATGATCGCGATCACACCGTCGCTGAACGCTTCAAGCCGTCCCTTGCCCATCTATAAAGCTCCTCGCGTCGCGCTCTAAGGCGCATCGATGACGAACTGCTCTTTAATCAGACCCGACGCAATCAATGCCGCAAAATGCGCATCGTCGTGCGAAGGGATCATCGCCATGCCGGGCTCAACCGTCGCCAACTCATGCAGTGCTCGAATCTGCGCGCCGACCTTCCCACGGTCTTCCGGCGGCGACATATAGAACTGCTGCACAAAACGCGGCCGCAGCGCAGGCAGGCGCACATTCGAGATCGCCCACGCAATATCCCCCAGGAACAGCGCTTCCCGCCCATCGTTCAACCGCACGTAAAACATTGCGCTGCCCGCCGTGTGACCTTCGGCCGGGATCATCACAACGCCCGCCGCAATGCGCGTCGGCGTGGAAAGGTCGAGATGTGTCATCGTGGCATACGCGGCCGGCACGCCCTTGCCGGTTGCGCCGCCAAGCCCATCGAACTGCTTTTGCGTCAACACCAACCGCTCCGCCAAGCGCTCGGGCACCGGAAACCCGAGCACGCCGCCGATGTGATCGATGTGTTCATGCGTCACCGCCACGCGCGTCGCAGATCCCATGGCTGCAATCACGCGCCCATAGGCCGCCGCATCGAACTTGGCGCTCTCGCCGCGCTGCGCTTTGCCGGCGGTGTCTTGATCCATGCCGGAGTCGATAATCACGCTGCCGTCGGGCCCGTTGAGCTGAAACGCCGTGCGCGCTCTTGCGAAGTCGACATTGGCGCCGCCCGCTTGCACGGCGACGAAAGGCATCGTATCGCGTCCCACGAACTCGATGCGGATTTCGCTCGGCAAGTTGGCCGTATCGCCGCTCACGAGCCGCCGCCATTCTGCAATGTCGGTCTTGTAGCTTGTCGCCTCGGGCACCGCGCCGTCGGCCACGTAGTACCAGTAAGCACCGGCGCCGACCGCGACCAACAGCAGCGCAACGCCGCCGAGACGGAATAACCATTTCATATTCAAACCCTCGTTTGACGCTATCGGCGGTTACCGAGCACATCCCCACAATTCAAGGCTTTCCGCATTAATACTGTGCCGATTTGCTCTATCTCGCACTGCAGCATAGCCTGTGCCCACCCAGCTATCGCAAGAATCGAGACCCAGCAATGACCATGACCTTGGACGGCATCGAAAGCGTTGCGCCGCCGCGCGAGCGCGACGGCCTGCACTATCCCTTCCCCGCAAAACCTGAACCCGGCAAGACCGTCGAAGTCGCCCCCGGCATCCATTGGATCCGCATGCCGCTGCCTTTTCAGCTCAACCACATCAACGTCTGGCTGATCGAAGACGGCGACGGCTGGGCCATCGTCGATACCGGCATTCACTCAAGCGAATCCAAGAACCTGTGGAAACAGGTCTTCGCCCATTTGGGAGACAGGCCCATCACCCGCGTGTTCGTCACGCACCTCCACCCCGACCACGTCGGCCTCGCCGGTTGGCTCACCCACAAATTCGCTGTGCCGCTTTATATGTCGCGCACCGACTATCTGCTCTGCCGTACGCTCGTCATGGATACCGGTCAGCCGGCACCGGAAGACGGCGTGCAGTTCTACAAGGCAGCCGGTTTTGCCGACGATATGCTGGAAGTCTACCGCAAGCGCTTCGGCGGCTTCGGTTCGGGCGTCTCGCGCCTACCGCAATCCTATCGACGCCTGCAAGACGGGCAGGAGATAGTGATCGGCAAGCACCGCTGGCGCATCGTCGTCGGCCGCGGCCATGCGCCGGAGCATGCCTGTTTTTGGTGCCCGGAACTCAAACTGATGATATCCGGCGACCAGATCCTGCCGCGCATTTCATCGAACATCAGTGTCTTCCCAACCGAACCCGAGGCAAACCCGCTGCAGGAATGGCTGGAATCGTGCACGCACTTGCACGGCCTCATCCCCGATCACACGCTCATTCTCCCTTCGCACAACGAGCCGTTCTACGGCGTGAAAACGCGCATGACCCAGCTGATCGACGGACACGAGGAAGGCCTGGCCAAGATCGTCGAACTATGCGCAACGCCGAAGCGCGCCGTTGACGTCTTTCCGGCACTCTTTCGCACCAAGATCACGTCGGGCAACTACGGCATGGCAACCGGCGAGAGTCTGGCCCATCTCAACTGCCTGATCGCGCGCGGAAAGATCAAACGCACGCGCGGCAACGACGGAGTAGACCTTTATGAGCGCACCTGATCCCGGCAAAGTCGATCCCGCTTTGGCCCCGCCGAAGACCGAAAGCATGGCCTCCTACGAGGGCGGCATGTGGTTGGGCGTCGGCCTCTTGGTTGCCGCCGGAACCGTCTACATCTTAGGCTTCGTTGTCGGCATCGTCAGCATGACCCCCGTGATGATCGCGGTCTTTGCCGCGATCGCCGTCGTGATGGGATTGGCGGGCGGCATCATTCTACTCATGAAAGTGCTAAGCGACCGCGCGCGCAATCGCGAGGACGACTATTATTCGAAGAACGTCGATCACTGAACGGATGCGAGAAGAAAATGATCTTGACGACGCAACACGAACTCGGCGACTACGACATCGTCGAGACTCTGGGCTTGGTACGCGGCAACACCGTTCGCTCGCGCTTCTTCGGACGCGATATCATGGCAAACCTGCGCATGATCGTCGGCGGTGAAGTGCAAGAATACACGAAGCTGATGGCAGAATCGCGTGAGCAGGCGTTGGATCGCATGGTCGAGCAAGCCAAAGGCATCGGCGCCGACGGCATTGTTGGACTGAACTTCAGCACCTCCATGATCAGCCAAGGCGCATCCGAAATGATGGCCTTCGGCACGGCAGTGAAGCTGAGGAAGAAGGTGCGCTGAAGGTTACCTTCGACAATTGCGAAGCGGCTAAGTATTGACGGGATTCAGATGTGCAACGATGCCGTCGAAGTCGCGATCGTTCAGCGTCACGACAGTCAGACCGTTCACGATCGCCGTCGCTGCGATCATCATGTCGATGGGGCTGCGCGGCCGTCCCTTTCGTCGACCTTCGGCGATCAAGTCGGCCCAAACCTCTGCTGCGCGTTCGTCGAAAGCAAGAATGCGATCGCCAAACCACGCGCGCGGTCCCTTCGGACTCGAATACCACTCATCGAGCGTTTGACGCTTACGACCAGCGGGCAAATCTACGATGCCGCGTCGAACCTCTCCCACACTCACGGCGGAGAAAAAAAGTTCGGTGTCCTGTCGCTCCTCCAACCACCGCAACAAGGCCTCCTGTGGCCTCGGCCTTATTAGCTCGCTGACAGTGTTCGTATCGAGCAGGTAGCCGGTCACAATTCGATCTTGCGCAGGCGCACAACCTCACGGTCGAGATTGATGCCGGATCCGACCAGAGGCGACGAGCGGATCCAACGCAAGAATCCTCCCCGCGTTTCGCCCTCTGGCGGGGCCCCTTTCAACAGCTCGTCTCGCAAGCGGCGAGCCTTCTCATCGTTCGCGGCCAAGCGTTTCGCCAAATCGCGAATGAGCTTCTTGTCGCGCTCAAGCCCTCGCACTTCAAACCGGCTCATGCCTCGCTCGCGAAGCGCCTTGCGATCCTTGACGACCGCTCGATACTGCGCCGATTTCTCACTGAATCCCTTGCGCATAAGGCGCTCCTGGCTGATAGCCGGTGATATAACCGGTTATATGGTGACCGTCAACGTAAAATGCGAGTATTGGCGTCAGCAGCCCAACACGCTAACAAGTCCTTTCGATATTGGAGCGCAGTCCCATGTCCCTAAAGAACAAGACCCTCTTCATCACCGGCGCCAGCCGCGGCATCGGCTTGGCGATCGCACTGCGCGCCGCGCGCGACGGCGCCAACATCGCGATTGCCGCCAAGACCGCCGATCCCAATCCGAAACTCCCCGGCACGATTTACTCAGCCGCTCGTCTCCGCCATCGAACAAACGGTGGCGAAGTTCGGCGGCATTGATATCTGCGTCAACAATGCCAGTGCGATCCAACTCACGCCGACCACCATGACCGACATGAAGCGCTACGATCTGATGCATCAGATCAACACGCGCGGCACGTTCATGGTCTCGAAATATTGCATCCCGCATCTGAGGCGCGCTTCCAACCCGCATATCTTGAACCTCTCGCCGCCGCTCGACATGAGCGAGAAGTGGTTTTCGAACCACGTCGCCTACACCATGGCGAAATTCGGCATGAGCATGTGCGTGCTCGGCATGGCGGGCGAACTTCGCCAAGACGGCATCGCCGTCAACGCGCTATGGCCGCGCACCGGCATCGCAACCGCTGCCATCCGCAACGCCCTCGCCGGCGACGAAGGCATGAAAATGTGCCGCACCGTCGACATCATGGCGGACGCGGCCTACGTCATCTTCAACAAGCCCGCGCGCGACTTCACCGGCCAGTTCTGCATCGACGACACGCTGCTCTGGGAAGCCGGCGAACGCGACTTCGACAAATACCGCGTCGACCCAACGCGCGACCTGATGCCGGATTTCTTCGTGCCCGAAAGCTCGACGCCGCCGGTTAGTTTGAAAGCGCGGGCGTAAACGCATCCGCATACGCGCTCAGCGCCGCCGTGCCGCCCGTGTGCAGAAACACGACGGTCTGCTCGCGCGTGAACTTGCCTTTGAGGATGTGCCCAATCAACCCCGCCATCGCTTTGCCCGAATAGACGGGATCGAGCAGCAGGCCTTCCGTCTGGGCCACCACCGCAATCGCTTCGAGCATAGCCTCCGACGGCACGCCGTAAGCGTCCCCTTGATAGCCGTCGATCACGTGCAACCGCGATGAAACGCTGTCCAGGTCGCCACCCAGAACTTGCATCGTGTCCAAGGCAAGCGCGTGAACCGTCGCCGCGACGTCGGCACCGCTCTTTTTATAAACATTGACGCCCATGATCCGCGTGGCGCTGCCGGCCAGCGCCGCGCCGACCATCAAGCCGGCCTGCGTGCCGCCGCTTGACGTGCCGTGCACGATCGCATGGATCGTCAAGTCCATCGCCTTCGCTTGCGCCGCGATCTCGTCGAACGCCACGATGTAACCCAAAGACCCGATGGGGTTCGACCCGCCGATCGGCACCACATAGGTCTTGCGATCGTCGCGCATATGCAACGCGGTCACCTCTTGCAGCTTGGCCGCCGCCTGATCGCTCGCCACCACATGCACGCGCGCCCCGAGCAATTGATCGAACAGCACATTGCCCGAACACCGGTACGCCTCGCTGTCGCGCCCGACCATATCGATCAGGATCAGATCGCACGCGAGCCCGAGCTTAGCCGCCGCCGCCGCCGTCTGCCGCGCATGGTTCGACTGCACAGCGCCGAATGTCACGACCGCACCGGCCCCTTGCGCCAGCGCTTCGCCCATCAAGAATTCAAGCTTGCGCGTCTTGTTGCCGCCAGTCGCAAGCCCCGTGCAATCGTCGCGTTTGACGAAGAGCGTCGGACAAGTCGGACCAAGAAAATCGCGCAAACGGTCCATGCGCTCAAGCGGTGTTGGCAAATGGCCGAGCAAGACGCGGGGAAAACGAGCCAAAGACATCACAGGACCTTGCCGGGTTGGTGTAAATCACGGGGTGGAGCCGAGCCGCACACTATGGCATGCATATCAGCAACTCTTCCTCTGGGCATCAACCGCCATCCATGACCGCCGATATCATCGTCCAAGACCGCGAAGAACTGATCTTCCTCCTCTGCGAGGCGGCCGAGTTCGAGCATGCTGTCATGTGCACCTACCTCTACGCCATGTGGTCGCTGAAGCGGGACACAAGCGAAGGCGTCACCGCCGCCGAACTGGCCGCCATCGACCGTTGGCGCGCCTCGCTGCGCCAAGTCGCGCGCGAGGAGATGCTTCATCTCTGCCTCGTCAACAACCTGCTGTCCGCCCTTGGCGCCGCGCCGCATCTGCGCAAGCCCGAATTCCCGGTGCGCGCCGGCCACTTCCCCGCCGACGTCGTCATGCGCCTCAGCCCGTTCTCCGAAAGTGCGCTCAATCACTTCCTCTACATCGAACGCCCCGAAGGGTTGAACATTCGCGACGGCGTCAGCTTCGACCATAAGGAACACTACAACCGCGCCGCCCGGCCCGATCTTCTGTCGCCCTCGCCGCAAGATTATGTCAGCCAGGGCCATCTCTATCACGGCGTGCTCAACGGCTTGATCCGGTTGGTCGAGCAATGGGGCGAAGCCAAAGTCTTCGTCGGTCACGACCAGGCGCAAGTCGCCGCCGCAGAATTCGGATTGCCCGGCCTCTTCAAGGTGACCGATCTGAAATCGGCCACGCGCGCGATCGAGGAAATCGTCACCCAGGGCGAAGGCGCCCCCGCGCACAACGACGCCTCTCACTATGCGCGCTTTGCCGCCATCAACAACGAGTTCGGTCAGCTGCGTCAGGCGCGCCCCGCCTTCGCGCCCGCGCGCCCCGTGGTTGAAAACCCAACTCTGAACGACACCGAAGATCACCCGAACCTCAACCGCATAACCGACGCCCGCGCCGCCAAAACCGTCGATCTCGGCAACGCCCTCTACGCGTTGATGATGCGCACCTTGAGCCAAGTCTTCTCGCCCGCGCCGCTGCCGCAAGAGCTTCGCGTCGGCCTCGCGGTCGGCTCGACCGAACTCATGTATGCGATGCAGATCGTGGGTGAGGCGGCGACGCATCTGCCCCAAGCACCCGGATCGGCGGCGACTGCCGGTCTGTCGTTTTCCCTGCCGCGCTCGAACGGCCAACTCGTGCAAAGCTGTGCCAGCCAAATCCTGGGCGAACGCACGCGCGAGCTCGCTTCCGTCGCATCGGCGCTCGAACGCGACACGCCGATGCAAGTGGTCGGCGCCAGGCTGAGCGCTCTCGCGAAGCGCTTCGACGATTTGCACGACCGTTTCGAAGGCCACATCTCCGTCAAAGTGGATCAGCTCGCCCGCGTCTCCGCGCCGCCGCCAAAACCAACCGAATCGACCGACGATCCCAACGTCGCCCGTACCAAGGACATCACGCTGCGCTTCGACACCAAGCGCTGCATCCATTCGCGCCACTGCGTGCTCGAAGCGCCCGGC
>JAIOQG010000358.1 GCA_021413465.1 Alphaproteobacteria bacterium
ACCACGCGCGCCGCCCTGCGTCTGATGTACGCGCAAAAAACCGGCGGCAGCATCATCTACATGGGCTCGGTCCACTCGAAGGAAGCCTCGGCCCTCAAGGCGCCCTACGTCACCGCGAAACACGGCCTCATCGGCCTCGCCAAAGTCGTTGCCAAGGAAGGCGCCGCCCACGGCGTACGCGCCAACGTCATCTGCCCGGGCTTCGTGCGCACGCCGCTCGTCGACAAGCAGATCCCCGAACAGGCGAAGGCCCTGGGCATAACCGAAGCCGAGGTGATCAAAAACGTGATGCTAAAAGAAACCGTCGACGGCCAATTCACGACGGTCGAAGACGTCGCCGAAACCGCGTTGTTCCTGGCCGCCTTCCCGTCGAACGCCCTCACGGGTCAATCGATCGTCGTCAGCCACGGCTGGTTCATGCAGTAAAGCGCCGTTCAGCCGCGCCTAAGCTTGCGCACGGCTTCCGACGTGAACGGCTTGCCGGCAAAATCCTTCAACATGGATATGCCGGCACCGCCGAATTTTTTCTGCTGCAGAACGGCAACCGCAATGCCGTGATAGTAAGCCTTCCGCCCGTTCTCCGACGCTTTGTTTTGCGGTTCCAAGTAAAGCGGCAACATGCCCTTCGTATCGGTGCCCGCGCCGCGTGCCACCGCCACGACCGCAACTTCGGGCGCGAAGAACGTCGTGTTGAGCAACTTGACCGGCCCGCAACTGCCCGCGCCGTGGCTCATCTCGCATATGCGCCGGTCGGGGTAACGGGGCGCCGAATTCGTGTGGATCGCAACCGCGTTCGCCACGATCGCAAAGCACTGTTCCTCGCTGAACGCCCGCTTGCAATCCTGCGCCGTCGCCAGAACCATCGCATAATCCGCGGCAGGGCGAAGAAACACACCCCAAACGATCCCGCCGAGAACGACGAAAATCGCGGCACCAAACGCCATCAACGGTTTGCTGCTCGTTTCGCGCTTTGTATAGAAGAGGCGTTTTCGCATGAGGACGCGCTGATGTGGACCGTTTAACTGTGCCCAGTGTTCCACCACGCGCCTAACGTGCCGCTAATCGTAAAGTTTTAGCGACTTTGTGGTTGCACGCCGTGCGCCACGCCTACGGTAAAGGAAGATATAAGAACAGAAATTCCTAAGTGCCGGCGGCAAGCGCGACGTGTCTTTGCCTGTGCGATACCCGCGACGCCGGCAGACGCACCGTGATCGTCGTGCCGACTCCAGGCGCGCTTTCGACCAACAGCTGCCCGCGGTGGAGTTCCGTCAAACGCTTGGCGATGACCAAGCCAAGCCCGGTGCCTTCGAACTTGCGCGCATGGCGTCCGTCCACTTGCAAGAACGGCTCGCCCACACGTTTGACGTCGGCCGCACTCATGCCGATGCCGGTATCGCGCACCAGAATTTCAAATCCGCCGTCGCCTGCCAACCGCGCGCCGAGATCGACGCGCCCGCCGCGCGGCGTGAACTTCACAGCGTTCGAGACCAAGTTCAACACCACCTGCAGCACCAAGCGCCGGTCGGCAATAACCCGCGGCATACCGCTGCCGATGTGGCGGCAAATCTCGACGCCGTTTTCATCCGCGCGTGATTGCGCCATACGCACGCAGGCTTGGAAAATTTCGGAAATCTCCACCACATCGTCGTCCAGCGTAACTTTGCCCGCCTCGATGCGCGAAATGTCCAGAATGTCGTTGATGACGCTCAAAAGATGCCTGCCGCTCGAGTGAATATCGCTCGCATACTCGGCGCGCTTGCCGGCGCTGAGGGGCGTGTCGCCCATCAGAATCTCCGAAAATCCGATGATCGCATTCAACGGCGTACGCAACTCGTGGCTCATATTCGCCAGAAAATTCGACTTCGAATGGTTCGCTTCTTCCGCGCGCAACTTCGCGTCGACCAGTTCCGCACACGCCGTGCGCAACTCGGTCACATCCTGCGTCGTGCCGTTCAACCGGATCGCTTTGCCGGCAGCATCC